>CAYZAH010000359.1:0-5010 GCA_964475805.1 uncultured Pirellulales bacterium
CGTAGCCGATGTTATCGAGAAACATCAGTACGATATTGGGCTTGCGACCAGCCTCAGCGGATCCGCCCACACAAGAAGAGACAAGACCCGCAACCCCTGAACCTATGGCACGTCTTAGAAAGGTCCGACGTGAATGTTGGACATTAGACGTCCCGGCCGTCGATGATTTGCGGTTCTTCACTACGCTGCACCCTTCCAGAACGACGAGTTCACACCTGTCTTCATATGGACTACCAGCCTGAGCCTATAATTATAACGTTGCTGTCACTAAAGTGCAATTGCCCATAGATTAAGCAAGGTACGCCCTACTTGAGATACCGTGAGATTATGTTATGATGGCGCATGATCGTATGATGCACAAACCTGAAACAAAGACAAAAATGGAGAAAAGACCATGAAGAGCCGGAAGATGATGCTTGCAGTTGTTGTAACCATGTTGCTGTGTGGAACCTTCACGTCGAGAGCTGCCGAGCCGATGCAGTTCCGCCCACTGTTCAACGGCAAAGACCTGTCGGGATGGGTCAACGTCAATACGGACAAGGACACCTGGAGCGTGCGAGACGGAATGATTGTCTGCACCGGGCATCCCATCGGAGTGATGCGCACGGACAGACAGTATGAGAACTTCATCCTGCACATTGAATGGATGCACATGGAGGCGGGCGGGAATTCCGGCACGTTCGTTTGGAGCGAAGGAACCGTTCCGGAGGGCAAGCGTCTGCCTAAGGGAGTCGAGGTCCAGATGCTGGAACTTGACTGGGTGAATCAGCACAAACAAAAGGATGGTACGCTGCCGCCTATCGCCTACGTGCACGGCGAAGTCTTTGGCGCGGGCGGTCTGAAAACGACTCCGGACAACCCTCGCGGCAGCCGGAGCAAGTCCATCGAGAACCGCTGCAAAGGAAAAGGACAGTGGAATACGTACGACGTTGTGTGCGTGGACGGCGTCATCAAGCTGGCGGTGAATGGCAAGTTCGTCAACGGCATTCGTGACGCGAGCGTCAAGAAGGGTTACATTTGCCTCGAATCCGAGGGGGCCGAAATCCACTTCCGCAATATCCAGATCATGGAATTGCCACCCGGGATCACAACGGCCGAGAACACGGCCCCCGTTGTCGAGGGTAAATAGGAACCTCACTTCATCAAAATGGTTTGGGAGGTATCCGCCATGAGGGCAAGAGATTACGCGATGGTGCTATCGGTCGTCCTGCTGGTCGGTGTGTTTGTGGGACAGGCATTTGTGAAGGCCGACAACTCCGCAGAACGCACGGACGGCAACAAACTGGCCGTTCTGTGGACGAGCGGAGACGCGGACGTGGCGTACAAGGTTTGCTTCATGTACACGCACGCCGCGAAGAAGGCAAAGTGGTTCGACGACGTCCTGCTCATCGTGTGGGGACCGTCATCACGCCTGTTAGCGGGAGATAAGGAGCTTCAGACAAAGGTGAAGGCCATGATCGCCAGCGGTGTTGTCGTGCAAGCGTGTGTGGCGTGCGCCGACATGTACGGCGTCGCGGACAAGCTGCGGGAAATCGGCATCGATGTCAAGCCTATGGGCAAGCCGCTTTCAGAAATGCTCAAGGGCGACTGGAAGGTACTCACCTTCTAAGTCATGAGCCGGTGGTGGATATCCGCTGAGGGCCTTTGATCTTGGTGTCGAGGATTTTGGTCGCGTCGGTGGACCATTGGCCCTTCTCGTAGTAGAACGGAACGGCCACAAGCCTCTCGGGACCGATACGGATGACCGTCACCTCGCTGGGAGAGCCGGGAGCCGGGGAAGGCAGTTGCACGAAGTTTATGTCTCTGTACTTTCGTACGTTTGCCTTGTGATAGTGGCCGCCTAAAACGAGGATCACATTCGCTTTTCCGAAGGCATCGACGAAGGCGTCTCTATTCGTGATGGCATCGAAACACAGATGCGTTGCCACCACCACCGGCGCGCCCTTCGGGACTTTCGAGAGAGCCTTGCGCAGGTACGCGAGTGCATCGTCGGAGATCGGTTGGGAAGGATTGTTGAGAGTTTCGTCATACTCCGAGTAGAGAGCAATGAAATAGATGCCTTTCTTACTGAACGTGTAACTCAAGGACCCGTAGCGTTTCTTCAGCCAGTTATGCACAATGGGGCTGGGAGTAAGACCGCCACTGTCATGGTTGCCCGCTACATCGTAGCTGCGGAATTTCAAGCGCTTGGTAATCAATCGCTCATACGTGTCTATGGCCGCACGGGAAGGCCATTCCGTGATATCCCCGAGACCCATGACGAAATTCGGGTCATCGACCTTTCCCCCGATGCTCGGCGGATAGGCCCGGCCCGGCAGTGCATTCATCGCATCTATCGCGGGGATCAGATGCGCGCCGTCCCCATCGGGCTTGACGTGCTGGTCCGACCATCCGAAGAAGGTCAGCACGTTCGTCTGATCACCTATTCCGGGTTGTGACAAAACACAGACAAGTGAGAGGGCTATCCATACGATTATCTTGACGTTCGAGGCTTTGCGTGCGGTCATGTTCACCTTTCTGTTGTCCAAAATGGCCTTCAATAGCGCTACGGGCACATATTATAACACTTCCCCGCATCGAACCGGCAGAGTTTTTTGTTGTTCAAGAAAGTGCCTCCGTGTAGGATTCTGATCCGACTGTATAGGCCACCACAACGATTCTATATGAACCTGATGAAAGGAGGCAAGAAAAATGGAACGACGCTTTTGGGCTTCAATTCTGATTTGTCTGTTGGCTGTTGCCTTCATGGGGCCGGCTGGCGCTCGCGACCGGGGCGAGTTGTCCGATCTTGCTCGAATCCAGAAGGATGTGAAAACGAAACGTGTCAGCAGCTACGACCGAACAGGCGGCAATAATGACCGCTTCGAGAACATCCAGGACGGCGAGGCGAAAGAGCTGTTCAACGTAAAAGGAGCAGGCATAATCAATCATATCTGGATCACGATCGCGCCGCCTCCGGAGCAGCTCAATCGAAATGATATCATTTTGAGAATGTATTGGGATGGCAATTCGTTTCCGTCAGTGGAATCGCCGATTGGTCCCTTTTTCGGACAAGGATGGAACGAGAGTTATCCATTCGTCAGCCTGCCGCTGGCAGTGGGTCCGACGGAAGGCCGGGCACTCGTATCGTATTTCGTAATGCCCTTCTCGAACGGCGCGCGAATCGAGATCGAGAACCAGACGGGCCGAAGAATCAGCGCGTTCTATTACTACGTGGACTACGTGGAGGTCAAAGAGTTGCCGGAAGACATGGGACGATTCTGTGCATGGTACAATCACGAACTGACGAAAGCACCGCCCGACGGCGAAAACGAGTGGGGTACGCTCGGCCCACAGGGAAAGAACACACGCGGCGAAGGTAATTACCTCATCGCCGACATCAAAGGTAAGGGCCACTTTGTGGGCGTCAACTACTACGTCCATTCCCCAACGCCTATGTGGTATGGCGAAGGCGACGATATGATATTCATCGACGGCGATTTGGAGCCCACCTTGCATGGCACGGGAACCGAGGATTACTTCAACACGTCCTGGTGTCCCAAGACGCTGTACAGCCACCCTTACTTCGGATATGCGCGAGTCAATGACGATATGGGCTGGATCGGAAGGACCCACCTATACCGCTTTAACATCAGTGATCCGTTGTATTTTGATAAATCGCTGAAATTCACGATC
This sequence comes from uncultured Pirellulales bacterium, assembly GCA_964475805.1. Classification (GTDB taxonomy): domain Bacteria; phylum Planctomycetota; class Phycisphaerae; order Sedimentisphaerales; family Anaerobacaceae; genus JAFGTG01. Next base: position 3,676 of record CAYZAH010000359.1, read on the forward strand.
GAACACGGGCACAACAATTGCCTTACCCTGGACCTTGCAAGCGTCGCTTACTGGTATCAAGCCCCGCCTCTGACCAAGCTGCCTCCAGCTCCGGACAAGAAATCCAGGCAACCGAAACGTTTTATCAGACCCGCCGACATTCATAAATGGAGACATGAATGGCGAAAGAACAAAGGTGGAGACAATCAGCTCTGGGGCAACGAGAGATAGCCGGCACTCGAACGGCGATCCACATAAGACCAGAGCCGCTCTCTTACTGAGCAGGGATCATTAAGCGCATACCGACAGATAGATGGTCTTCATCTTTCAAGACGGCGGCGTTCAGGTTCTTTATCTCTTTATACCGGCTGCCGTTTCCAAGCAGGGTTTCGGCGATGGCCCACAGACTGTCACCCTCTTTGACAGTGTACAGTTGACTTTGTCGCGCGTTGCCCTCACGAGTGGCAAGGTGCCTCTCGCCGATGGACTTGACCGTCTCGAATATCGAGCTTGAAAGTACGTTCCCATCCGCCTGCAATGCTTTCAAGGGTGGAATAAGAAGTCTCTGCCCGATAACAATCGCGTCCGGAGAAGTCAGTGTCTTTTGATTGGCGAGGAACAGGCGGAGGACATTGGCTCTCTTGTTGCCTTCTTCAGGGCCGTAGAATTTTTTCGCGATGTCCGCAAGGTTATCGCCCTCACAAACGGTATAGTAGACTTCCGACAGGGTTGTCTTCACCGCGTCGCTCCGGTGAACGTCAGTGCCCTGGTCCGTTGCCGTTTCCGGCGTAGCCTGCACCGACGGCGGAACAGAGGCATATGAGTTGGCGTCTCGACTTTGATCCGTCGGGAGGTCATACTCGGTTCGGACCTCATCCGGCGGACAGGTAAGGTCGCGTTCGACTGTATCGCCACTCGCGGTATTATCAGCCGTGATGGTGCTCGAAGCATCTGCTTTTTGGGTTCGGCCGAAATGGGTAAAGCCATTGATCACAAACGCGACGACAAAAATGAGTAACAAACCGATCAACGATCCAATCTTAGCATCTGAAGCCATAACAAAACTCCATACCCCCGCGCGATGCACAGCGAGGTCACTGTTTCATGATTATCGGATGACTGTATCGCACTGAAAACTCGCGATCCATCGCGGCGTCGCACGCCGGCCTCGACAACCAATGGCCGGTACCCCGTCGACCGGGCTAAGCATCATGGCCCTGCCGAACGGTTTTCCATTCCCTTCGTTAGCTATATCGGCAGCCGGGCGCACTTATCTTTTGTCGATTGACCGAAGATGAGATTGTTTTTGGCATGAAACCCGAACGGCGCGGAGTTGATTGCAGTGATATGCCAGGT
>CAYZAH010000360.1:0-1900 GCA_964475805.1 uncultured Pirellulales bacterium
CGCCGCTGATTGCAGCGCTGCTGTAGCATTGGGAAATCTCGCCCGTCGGATTGTTAGACCCAGCCACTCCGCCAGACCCCCATTTGCTTCCCGATACGAATCCCTCGGTAAACGAAGCGCTGATGCGACCGGAATTATATCCCACAAGCCCCCCGACATCATCCGTCCCCGAAACCGTGATAATGGCATAGCAATTAGCGATCTGCCCGTTCACGTTTTCTCCCACGAGGCCGCCAACACGGTTCCTTCCCTTGACTACGGCGTCCTCAATGCAGCAACCGGTGATTGCACCTTCTTTCAGAAGGCCGACGAGCGTTCCGGCCCGGTTGCTCGCACTCGCGGTAATACGCTCGACGTGAGCCTCAACCAGAGCCAAACGCCTGATTTCCGCGTTAGAATCGGCTACGCATCCAAAAAGCCCCACGTGGTCCGACGTGCTTGATATGCAGGTGAGATTTGAGATAACGTGATCGTTGCCGTCGAAGACGCCCGTCCAAGGCTCAGATTCGTCTGGAGCAATGATATGGAACGTTGGTCGACCTTTGAGGCCGTCGAAGCCCGAAAGGTCGATGTCAGCCATGAGCTTGAAGTGTTTGCTCCACCACTCGGATTGTGTTCCGATTCTGTCGAGCTGTTCGGCGGTACGTACCAGATAGGGATCGTCCTGCTCACCACTACCTTCCCAGAGCATAAATTGAACCAGGCAACTCCAGTCGCCCGCCTTCCAATCGCTCGCCCCGGCTATGTTGGAAGCCGCAACACGATACCGATAGCCACCATCCTCCACCGTTTCGTCGAACCAGGTGTGGGGACCGGAATAAATCCGGACCCAATCGGCACCGTCTATTGAACGTTCGAGCTGGTAAGAGCTTGCAGCATCACAGGTACCCCAAACGACGGTGTAAAGACCGTCGTCCTCGGAGGGATAGTCGATAAAGTCAGGTGTTGCCGGCGGGCTCGCCGGATAGTAGATCCAATGTATGCCCGCCACGTCGTCGGGATGAAGGTTCCTCTTGAGAGTACTGCCATCGCTGTATCCGTACATCACTTTGCCCGAATCGTATTCACTGTCCCCGATATCTCCGTACAAATCGGTCAAGCAGAGGAAGTGGCCGAACTCATGAAGGGCAATCGATTGAACGTCGGCCTCAAATGCCGATGGATTCGTGCTCCAGTTGTTCCGGTCATTGAAGACCATATCGCACTCGACGATCCTGTATCCCGCTCCGGAGCGCGTGGGGTCGTAGGAGGTCTGTCTCAGCCAAGTGTAGGTTACCGCCAGGGCGTTTGAAGACGTCGAGCCCCACAGGATTTCGCTCTTGCCATCGCTACCCGACGTAGTGCTCGTGTGCGAACCGGCGTAATGGAACTGCAAGCCGGCGCCCGTCAAGTTCCATGTCTCAGCGGCCGCCTGGACCGCGGCTCCTTCGCCTGTGCAGTCGGAGGTATTTTCGTTGATATAGTAGGAAACGACCGGCTCGTCCCCCTCCCAGTATCGACTGTCATGACCGAAGGTCACTCTGAATGGATAGCCATTGCTGGTTCCCAATCGGGTCACCACGGTGACCGGGCCGCTGCCGGCGCTGGCCCTATATTCGTTTATGATACCCGTCGGCACCGTACAGATAATCTTCGTATCCGACCATGATGAAACGGCCCGAGCTTCTATGCGAGGCTCCCCTTCTCGGTAGAAGAACTCCACCTGGCCGCTGCCCCGGACGTCTCCGAAGCCCGTTCCGCTTATAGTCACCTCCGTACCTGTACCCGCCGAAGCGATATCGGGAACGATGCTGGTGATGATCGGCGCCGCTGCCGCACCATCGGCGAACACACCCGGACCCGGTTCGATAGGAACGCCCTCGATGCCGAAAGCAAGCGACGTGCAGAGCGCCTCCAAAGA
>CAYZAH010000360.1:2000-4993 GCA_964475805.1 uncultured Pirellulales bacterium
AGCCGTGCAAATAATGTCGGCTTTCTGCGCAATCTCTGAAGGTTCACTGGTCGTTGTGAGTAGGTGGGCGAACGTGTTCTTGCCGTTCGGCAACAGCAATGTGAGCAGTATGGTGGCCGCGGCAATGTGCGTGTTTTTTGTCCTCACGTTCGTGATCCCCCTCACTCTCATCAACACAGGCGAAGGGTCAAAATTGAAAACCGTTTTCGGACGCGGTCTTCTCAGGTCTGACACCTCGCTGGACTCTCAGGAAGTCATCAGTCTCACCGTCCGGATCCACAAGCTGCCCGAGCTTAATGAAGATCTTGGGCGTCGCCCAGCGCCAATGCTCGACGTGCCCGTCGGCGAAGGAAAAGCAAGCACCCTGCGAATGTCGGTCTGCGGGAAGATCCCACCACTGAGGCCGCTGCTTTCTGTACGTCGGACCGCGGGGCGGGATGCCGAAGTGGGAATCGAGAATATCGTCCTCGTGGACGTCCACGAAGAACAAAAGGTGCGCCGGCGTCGGATCGTCGATTTCATGTTCCTTGGCAAAGTAGGGAGGGAAGTAATCTTTGTCGGTGTACGGGCAGCCATTGATGGACTGGCTCAGATTGTAGCTGCGCGTGCGCCGCATCGAAAGCAGTTCGCCGCCCTCCGTTCTCACCTTCGACATATCGGCCGGACAGTGATAGATCTTCGTGGATCGGTTATAGGGAAAGAGCAGGGCACGCTCGATGTTCGCGGTGTTCGTGTCGTAAGGGGCCAGTCCGGCGCACCAAGTCATGGAGTCGTCCCAGCCCTCCGAAGGTCCTCCTGTGCCGATGTTATAAACATGCCGGTTCGGCGGCAGAAAGCCATCGTAATCATCGGTATAACACCTCGCACAAAGTTGAAGCTGTTTGAGGTTGTTCAGGCAAAGCACTTGCCTCGCTTTGGCCTTGGCCAGGCGCAGCGCAGGCAACAGGATTGCGAGCAGAAGGGCTATGACCGCGATGACGATGAGCAATTCAATTAACGTGAAGGCCGCACGTTGCATTCCGGCACGGGCTGTTCGCCATCGGCGTAGCTGGACCAACCTGACGAGATACCATGTTCTCGTCGAGCGAACGGGCGCGTCCTGTCCAGCGTTGGGTACCGGATATAAGACACTCATCCTTCGAGTTCGACGTCGCATCCTGCACCTCAGATCGAATCATCGGTCATGAACATTATCTTAACAAATCATCGTCACAATTCAAGGGAATACTATTTCAGGCTTTGGGCTTTCTCGACGGGTGTGATAAATCTTTGTGTCATAAGTTGTTATGATATTGTCGCGCCATCATTTTACTCTTCAGACAGGGTAATCCCACTTGACAGAACCCCTGGAACCACATATTCTGCAACCATCCAAAAGGACTCTTAGGAGAGTGACATATGGAGTCGATAGCGGTCTCATTTTAACAGCTTGGAGCGTCAGTGGTGAGTCTGCACATACGAATGCAGGTACTCTGAGGGTCATTTAGTCTCAACATTCCAACAGAAGGAGAACAAAGATGAAAGCAGGAAGGATATGGACAGAAGTTGTGTTAGCTGTGTTGGTATTGGGGTGCACTTTCATGTTTCCGACGTTCTGCGTGGCAGACGACCCGGATCCCAACCTGCCGTCGGAACCGACAGTGCAGACGGTCGCAGTGCCGATCCTCGAAGTGCCCTATACAATTACCGAATCCGGCTCTTACTGCCTCATCCAGAACTTGACCCATACGGATCGCTATTCGAACGCGATCGTGGTCGAGGCGAATAATGTGACGATCGACTTGGGCGGCTACAGTCTCATTGGACCCACAACGTCGTACAATGAAACGTGTAGTGGGATTTACATGGATATGCGCAGCAACGTTGAGATACGCAACGGTACCATAACCAACTTTCCCAACAGAGGTATTTTTGCTGACAATTCCGGTGAGGTTCTTGGGTCTACCGGAATCCGGATCGTTTCCATTCGGGTGACGAAGACGGGAGCCGAAGGCATTGTTCTCTGGGGCTATCATCACACCGTTATGAACTGTACGGTCACCAACACTGAAATAGAGGTTGAGCAGGGTCATGGCGGTATCACGTGTGCATCCTTCTGTTCGGTGACCGGCAATGTTGTCTCGAGACACGCTATTTTTGGTATTCAAACCGGTTCTGGTTGTACGATCCGCAATAACACAGTTGGGGAATGCAGTTACGGTATCGTGCCGGGGGATGGTTGTAGTGTTACTGATAACACCATCTTTTTTGCGGGTGACGGCATGTGGATCAGTGATGCGGCCGGTTGTATGATCAGAGGCAATACGATCAGAGAATGTCAAGGAAATGGTATCAACATAGAAGGCTTTGACAACGCAATTGAGGGAAATCTCGTGACTTCTTGTGAGGTGGGGTTCTACTTCGCCTACAATCAGAACGTCTACGCCAATAACCGTGCCTTGTACAACGGCACCAACTATGGCGGCCAGGTTCCCAGCGGTATTTACGATGGCGGCGGAAATATCGGGGCCGGTACTTTTGTCGGCGGCAACGTCGGAGCCAAGCTTCGATTGAAGGCAAAGGTCCGCGTGCCGGAAAAACCAACGAGGAATTTGAAGCAACAAAGGACGACGGAGAACGCCACGCCCTCCCAGTGACAACTTACCAGGTCTTAGGTTGTGAATGACCTTAGACGACAATTCAAGTTTGTTCTCATAAGGGCGGGTGTCAAAGTCCGGGGCAAAAGAATAGTTGACAACGTGCGCAGGAAGTCCTTACATTAACGCGAGTTATGACTTCTCACAACTATTACTGCGACAGATGGCGACTCGCTCCGGACATTGAATCTGTTGGTGGTACAAAGTCCTCGCAGAATTTGAGTTTTTGGGTGGAGAGCAGGTGGTCTGCGCGAATGGAAGGAAATCAGTGCCTGTGGTATCAAAATGGATACACGATGTCAGTGTGCCGCAGCAAGCGGCGTCAGAGATGGGAGTCGGCCTCCCGCAACCGGCTTG
>CAYZAH010000361.1:0-1692 GCA_964475805.1 uncultured Pirellulales bacterium
GTCTCGTCACGGTCGCCGTATCGACCAGGTCGAGGCCCGGTTCGACGGTCTTTTACTTTATTTCTTGAGATCAACCCACAACAGTGATTATACTAAAATCTCAAGAAGGTGGAAACACTGATCCGTCAGATGAAAGGCTGAAGTGATGGTCACAAATAGGGAGCCAATCGAAGATCTCTACCGGGAGCTTCCGCCCGAAACGAAAGAAATGCTGGACCGTGCCGTTGCGAGCATTGTGTCCGTCAAGAAGGCCGGCGGCAAGGTGGTCGTCGTGACCGGGAGTGGCCCCAATCTCCACGAGGGCGTAACGACACTCATTGCCGAGCTCATTCACAAGGGCATCATTGACGGCGTAACAACCAGCTCGGCGGTGGTCGCCCATGAAATGGCCGGGGCGCTGGAGGAAGTCAAGAGAGTGGACGGCCTGCAGTTAGGGCTTCCCGGGACGATCCTTCCTCGCGGCAATACGTTCGAAGCCACTCTCATGACGGCTGAGGGGCTGGAACAACTCAAGAAGGAAATGCTGATCGACACCGAGTTGCTGGACAAAGTGCTTTCGCTCGACGGAAGCATCATCATCAAAGCCGCCGGGAATATGGCTTATCCTTTGGGATTGCGCACGGAGAACCTCGCTAAAGAGATACTCTTCATCGCAAGAAGCAAGGGCGTGCCTTTTGAGCAGGTAGCCGGCGCGGGAGCGGATGCTCACACGATGCTCGGAGCTGCTTATGCCAAGGGCGTCCCGATCCTGGTCACTATCCCACAATTAGTCGGTGGCGGAATGGTCGGATTGACCATTGGAGACTCTATCTCCATTACGGAGCGGTCGACGAAAGTGGCCCGGATGCTCCAATCGGCGGACGTTATCATCGAGTCCGGCGTGGCCCTGACCCAGGAAGTCCATGACGGTCCGTTCGAGACTTACACGGGACACGGCCTCTGGTCTCAATGGGAAGGCTATGCCACTTATAGCCTGAAAGACAAGACGCTGATACGCATCGATCTTGACCCGAGCTTGAAAAAAGCATGGGAATTCGAGAAGCAATCGAGCACGGTGCAAGCCGCGATAGACCAGGGATTGCCCAAAACCAAACTCATGTCGATTCCCTTCCGGATGGAAATGTCCGGCTTCGCCCGACTCGAAAAGAGCATTCCGGTGGTGGCGGACTTGGGCGTCGTCTGGCCCATTATCGCGCTTCGCCTGGAACGGGAGCTTGGAATATCCCTCGATTTCATCTCCTACCCGCAGCAGAGTCCGGAAGGGCAGGAAATGCGTAGATGGATCGTTGAGAACGTTCAGCCCATCGTAAAGCAAAAGCTGTTTCAATAGAAGAATCCAACCATGAACAAAAGTCACCTTTTGCACTTGTCCGCCATCCTATTATTGCTCACCGCGTCGAGTTGTCACAGCAATAACAATCCTGAAATGACTTCGACGGCTATGAAAGGTCCGCCCGGCGTGGTATTGAGCGAGTTCATATTTGAGGAGGCCCCCTTCGCTCAATGTCACGCATCGACCATTGCCGAGACAGAACACGGCCTGGTTGCAGCGTGGTTCGGCGGGACCAGAGAAAGCAACCCGGACGTGAGCATCTGGCTGTCGCGTCGCGGGCCGAGTGGATGGTCGCCCGTGGAGAAGGTCGCCGACGGTTCCGAGCTTTCGGGCAGGCAGGTGGCTTGCTGGAACCCGGT
>CAYZAH010000361.1:1792-3410 GCA_964475805.1 uncultured Pirellulales bacterium
GGGACATGGGGCGGACCTGGACAAAGATCGGACCGCTCAACGATGGCACAAAACTCAATGTGATTCAACCGTCCATCCTGATCTATCCCAGCGGAAAGATGCAGATTCTCTGTCGTACGGAATATGCGGGACGGATTTGTCAGGCGTGGTCCAATGATATGGGCAAGACCTGGAGCAATATGAGCCTGACGGAATTGCCCAACCCCGACGCCGGCATCGACGCGGTCATGCTCGACGATGGAAGAGCGTTGCTGGTTTACAACCACAGTGCGCCGCACGGCAGAGATCGCGAGCTTCTAAACGTGGCTGTGTCCTCCGACGGGAAGAAATGGTACGCGGCGCTGGTTCTGGAGGATCAACGGGGAGAATATTCCTATCCCGCCGTCATCCAGACGGCCGACGGCCGAGTTCACGTCACCTACACCTGGAAGCGAAAACGAATCAAACACGTCGTGCTCGATCCTGAGCAGTTCGAGCTGAAGGAGATTCGCAACGGAATGTGGCCCAAGTGACACGAGACCGATGCCGGGATTTTCCAGGTAACCGGTGACAAAGGAATAGGATCCTGGTAAGATGGCTCTTGTGGCTATTGTATCATTCTTGCGCATAGGCTGAACCAATCTTAGTAACAGAGTGGAGAGCGATTGAAGATGACGTCGAACTCAAACGCGTTGCCAAGTCCATTGCAAGGTATCATCCCGCCCATGATTACGCCGCTCCTGGATCGGGATACGCTGGACGTTGCCGGCTTGGAGCGGCTGATCGAGCATATCCTCGCAGGCGGCGTGCACGGCTTGTTTATCTTGGGAACGACCGGCGAGGCACCCAGCTTGAGCTACCGTCTGCGCTACGAAGTGATCGACCGCGCGTGCGAGCAGGTCAACGGGCGCGTACCCGTGCTGGTCGGCATTACGGACACTTGCTTCACGGAGTCGATAAACACGGCGGTCAAAGCCAGAGACGCCGGCGCTCAGGCGGTCGTGCTGGCGCCGCCCTACTACTTCCCGTCGGGCCAGGCGGAACTGTTGGAGTACCTCGAACATATGATGCCGGAATTGCCGTTGCCCTTGTTCCTGTACAACATGCCGAGTCTCACCAAGGCGGTGATCGAGCCTCAAACCGTGCGAGCGGCGGCGGACATCGACGGCATCGTCGGCCTGAAGGACAGCTCCGGCAACATGGTCTATTTCCATCAGCTTCAATCCCTGCTCAGAGACCATCCGGACTTCGCGCTTTTAGTCGGCCGCGAAGAGCTTTTGGCCGAGACCGTTCTTCTGGACGGGCATGGTGGCGTTTGTGGCGGGGCGAATTTCTCTCCACAGCTTTACGTCGATCTCTACAACGCCGCCCACGCACGCGATCTGCCGAAAATCGAGACGCTCCACGAAAAGGTCATGCAGATCAGCAGCGCCATTTATCGCGTCGGGCAATACGAGTCAAGCTATCTCAAGGGGCTTAAATGTACGCTATCATGCCTGGGTATCTGTAGTGACTTCCTGGCCGAGCCGTTTCACCGTTTCCGCACGACGGAGCGCGACGTGATTCGCGGCCATCTGGAAAGACTTGGAATAGTGGAGAAGAAATAGAAAGAATCTTCGATAAGGTGAAAGCCAATGCA
>CAYZAH010000361.1:3510-4993 GCA_964475805.1 uncultured Pirellulales bacterium
ATCGCGGTCATTCTCTACTTGGCGAGCCTGTTGCTGAATACCTTCGTACCCTGGGGGATCGTCCCCGTTATCATCGGGCTCGGCGTTATCACGATTGCCTACACCTTCCTGGGCGGCATGGAAGCGGTGATCTGGACCGACGTGATGCAGTCCATCGTCATGATCGTCGGAATCATTTTTTGCGCCGTCACGCTGACCCGTGACGTTTTCTCACAGCCCGACTATCTGATACAAGCCGCCTTCGATGCGGATAAGTTCAGCCTGGGCAGTTTGAAGCTCAGCCTCGCATCGCAACAACATCTTTTCAGCCGAACGATCTGGGTCATGATTATCTTCGGTGTTTCGGAAAACCTGAGGTCTCTGATCGCCGACCAGAACTGCGTTCAAAAATATTCCTCCGTAGCCGATGAACGACAGGCCAAAAGATCGATCTGGATCGGCATGTTGATCTATATTCCCCTGACCGCCATCTTCCTGTATATCGGGACGGCCCTTTTTGCATTTTACTCGAAGGGCGGGCACGCGCTCGACCCGAGTATTACGAAAGGATCGCAAGTCTTTCCGTTCTTCATTGCGACGCAACTACCCGTCGGACTCAAGGGCCTGGTCGTCGCAGCGATCCTGGCAGCCGCGATGAGCACGGTCGATTCCAACCTGAACTGCTCGGCGACCGTTTTGCTCCTGGACTTCTACAAACGCTATTTCAATCCGCAAATCGGAGAGCGGGCCAGCATCCTGTTCCTTCGGGGAATGACGATCGGATGGGGGGTTCTCGGAACCTTCTTCGCCATCCTGATGATACGGGCCGAGAGCATCCTGGACCTCTGGTGGCAAATCTCCGGTATCTTTGGCGGGGGCGTCCTGGGCGTCTTCATCCTGGGTCTGCTTAAGATTCGGCTTCGGCTGTGGCAAGGCCTCGTGTCCGTTGGGGTCAGTGTCGTCGTAATTAGCTGGGCGACTTTCGTGCGCGAATCGTTCCTCAGTCAGTTCAATTTGGAGATCGTCGATTCGTGGAAGTGGATTGAGTGCAACCTGGACGTGGTTGCCATCGGCGCGGCCGGCACAGCGGCGCTGATGGTCGTCGCGCTCATATTCGGCTTGATAAATCGATTCAAAGGTAATCCAGCCTGAGAAGTTGGGAGGGTCTCTTTATGCCGCTCAATGCGAACCGACGGTGGGGCAAGCCCCACCCTACCTTTTTGGCAGCCTTTCTGATCCTGATCGCTTTCACCGCGGTCCCGGCGGTGGGCAGGACATTGGTGGAATGGGACTTCAGCACAGGGACGCACGGGTGGGTAGGAAACAACAAAGTAGAGGCTCTCACCTCATCCGGCGAAGGGCTAACCGTTACGTGTACGGGAGAGGACCCCTGGATCGAAGGGCCGGCGGTGGACCTGCCCGGCGAGGCGATGACCCGCGTCAAAATACGAATGAAGTCGAACGCTGACGCGGCCGCGGAGCTATTCTATGGCAAGGTATTCCG
>CAYZAH010000362.1:0-4988 GCA_964475805.1 uncultured Pirellulales bacterium
CCGCATCTGCTCGGCAGTCAACTCGTCGATGCTTTGCTCACTGCCCAGGACGCTATTGCCGCAAGGGTGGCCGTCGAAATGCAGCGTGCGGCACCGGTCTATCACGTCGTAGCTGGGCTGGTCCTGGTACATGGCGATTTCTTCTTTGATGACGTTCTTCTCCATGTCGAAATCATCGTCTCTCAGGGCCGGACGCATCAACTCTGTCCACAGACGTGTCACGTCGGGCAGGTACTCCGGCAGCACGGCCGCGTAGTAGACGGTATTCTCTTCGCTGGTGAACGCATTGTATTGCGCCCCAACCCTATCGAAAGCCTCGTTCACATCGAGTGCACTCAGCTTGTCCGTTCCTTTGAATAACATGTGTTCGAGAAAATGGGAAACGCCATTGATCTGCTCAGTCTCATCGCGTGAGCCCGTCCTGACAAAGAAACCCACTGCCGCCGATTTGGCGGATTTGTTCATCTCACCGATCAGAACCAACCCGTTCTTCAGTGTCTTGGTCTTGAATTCCATGTGCTGTCCTAAGTAACTGTTACCTGCTTCGGACCAATGGTCACAATGGTGAACTCGTCGAAGGGATGATCCCGCAAGAATCGAAGGACCGATTCCACACTGGTCGCGTCGATCTTGTCCTTAATCTCGTCCAAACCACGGACCCTCCCTAAGACGTAGTAATCGCCTCCAATCGCGCTGGCTCGGCTGCTGGACGATTCACTTTGCAGGATCAGGGCGCTTTTGAGGCCCACCTTGGCCCGGGCGATCTCCTCTTCGCTGATTCCTTCTCGCAACCGACGAAACTCACCGACGATGCAGTCCAGTGTTTCCTGGGCCTTCTCCGGCGACGTGCCGGCATAGCACATAATGCCCGCGGCTTCCTTCAGGCTGTGGTATCTGGCCCCGATCGCATAGCTTAGGCCCCGTTTTTCCCTGACCTCCGTGAATAATCTGGCGCTCATCCCGCCCGAGAGAACCGAGATGGCCACTCTGGCATTGTAGTAGTCCTCATCTGTAGGTTTCACCGTCTCCGTCATCAGGCCGATGTGCACTTGCGCCCCATCGTTAGCGATGTGTGTATACTCTCTCTTCCCCGGACTCAGGCTCATTGGTTCCTGATCCTCTCGTTCTTCCGATTCGAAAAGCTCTTCCAACTGGCGACAGACTTTATCGAAGTCGTACTTGCCCGCGACGGCGAAAATCGTCCGCGAGAGATTGAACCGGTCCCTGACGATTTGTTTCGAGGTCTCGGCCGTTAAGGCTTTTAGCTCGGCGATCTCGCCGATGGTGCTGCGCCCCAAGGGACTCGGATAGAACTGCTCTCTTAACTTGAGCATCACCTTGTGGCGGGGATCATCATCGAGGGACAGCACCTCGTCCACGGCCAGTTGCCGGGCCGGCTCGAACTGTTCCTCCGCCAAGGCAGGCCGAAGCACAACGTCGGCGTACAGATCCAACGCCGCCGCCAGATTACCCGCCTCCAGGGCAGCTCCAATCGTCAAGTGAGCACTTCCAACCGAGCGCCCGCGTGACAGTCCCAAGCCATCGAGGGCGTCACCGAGCTGCCGGTTATCTCTGTCGCCCGCGCCTCTGAAGACCCAATCGGCGATGACGTTTGTGGCTCCGCAACACCCCTCCGGAAGGCGTGCCGCTCCGGCTGGCAGCATGAAATCGAACGCCACCGACTCCACCGACTCCATCGGCTCGCCTAACAACACCATTCCATTGTTCAGAATACGTTTGTCAACTCTTTCGGCCATTCATATTTTCCCTGACAGCTCCGGATCACAGGCAATCTATGACAAAAACGAGGCCGAATTCTACCAGCAAGCCGCTTGGCCTTCAACTGCAAAATCCGTGTGGGGGCAACCCCATGTGGTTGCCCAAGGAAGGCACACGGGCCTGCCCCTACGCCCGGTGGACGATGAAGGTATAAGCCCCCTTGTTATGCGTATCTGAGCAGCCGAATCTTGAACGCAGAAAGGTGTCGACGTGAATCGTCTCCGCGACGAAGCCGAACCGCTCGAAAGCCTCCCTTGTCGCGCTGACGCTGAGCTTGTTCCAATGATAATCGCCGACGACTTTGACGTTGTGCTCATCCCGCTCGTGCATATTGAAGAATCCCGCGCAGATGCCCCGCCGCGTGACGCGACATATCTGCGAGATTGCTTCCTCCATCGCTTCAATCGACAGATGCTCAAACAGGTCATGGACGAAGCAATAATCGAACGCCTTATCCTCGGCGTCAATCTCAAGCGCGTTGCCGACTTTGAAGTGCGCAGCCGGAAACATCTGTCCGGCGTTACGAACGTTCTTCTCGCACAGATCGAATCCCGTGTAGTCTATCAATCGACCGACGCCGAAAGCGTCGATGAAACGATAGTCGTTGGCCGAGCCGCACGCCGGCTCCAGCACTGAGATGCGTTGTGATTGTTGGTCGGCCAACACTTCGCACCAAATCGTCTCAAACGTAGACAGATGATGCGCAGGGATCGGGACGTCCGTCGTCTCAACCGGTGACCAGTTGAGCAAGGAACAGATGTAGTTCGGCAACACCAGTGTCGCAAAGGTTTCGGAAATATATGAAGGGATTTCCAGCCCCTCAGCATCGTCTTCCCCGGCGAGCAGCGCGTCGAGCACGGCGTGCAACTGCCAGGCCTGAACCGGTTTCTTGAGAAGTCGGAGCAGCCAATTCACTACGAGGCCAAACCGCAGCTCGTGCTCCATTAGGTCTTCAAATCGATCGCCGAATAACTGCCTAATGAGGAAGTGACGTGTCAGGATACTCTGCACATTGACACGCGGATCTTCCACGTCCTGGACAAGGTAATCCCGCAACGTGTTGCGATTATACCGCATCCAGGATTTGGTTAAGCGTTCCGTTTCCTGTCTGAGACTCTCTTTCACGAGCTTTAATCTTCCCCGAGGCTATCAACGCTGCAGCCTCTGGTTCTTAAGAACTACCCCAACTGGTACTCGTTATCAGTATGACGACGTGAATAGCAATTCTAACCTACGGAAAGCCTGAATTCCAGTGGGTTTTGACTGCGGGAATCCCAACGCGCGATCGCGCCGCCCAAAAGGGAAGCTGGACCCGAATGGCCCGGCTGACTTTCAAGGGGTGTGAACACAAACACTATCGCCTGTCGAGCTCACGAGGCAAGCCATACGGACCGTGGACGACGCAGGAGGATTTGCCCCCGATCTGACGGAACTGGACGATCATCTTCTCTTCTACTTTCTTGCCGTTCTGCAATCGCAGCACAGTCGGTATCGCGGCGATCGGGCCAAGCTGCGTGTGCCCCGTCCTGCTGATCTCGCCGATCTGAACGACCTCCACAATGCGGTCGTCCTTGCCCGGCCTGAAAATAATCGTGCGAAGGAATTGATCCCCCCAGTTTCTGCAGAGCGGGCACATCTTCTTGAGCTGCTCCAGATTCATATCAATGACGGCCTGATACATCATTCTGACCACCGCCTCGGCGGCCGCTTGCTGAGTCAGCCCGTCGGTCGAAATGCCGTCAGCGGCGTCGCTCAGCAAGCCGACGTTCGCCTCCGGGATGGTCAAAGGCTTTTCAGTGTAAGTCGGATTTCCCGGAATGTGAACGTCAAATACGCTGTCCGGCAAGTCCTCGTAATACGTAATCTTGAACGCCTCGAACGCCGGCGGGCCGCTGCGATCCAGGTTCTGCCACTGCTTGAGGGAGATGGGCAGTTTACTGGCGACATCGAATTCAATAATCCAGGACTGCGGTCCATGAACGTCTATCAGACTGCATGAAAGCGTGACGCGATCCCGGCCCGTAGCGGCGTCTCTGCCACGGACTACTCTGACGTTTTCAGCCTGGCTGAGCATTTCCAGCAGATCGGGGCCGAGCCACTGAGCCATCCCGACGGTGACGGCATTCTCGAAGTAAACCGTATTCTGGCTGGGCTCGTAGTGGTACGTCGATCCGTCCTGCGTCCACGTGATCGCGCCGTGGTTGCCTCGCACGACCACGTTGTTCGACTGAGTGCCGGCGTCATTAGCCCGCATCCATACCTCCGCCGAGCCGCCCGGAAACGCACCCACCAAATGAATCGCCTTGAGGTCTTTGAGAGCCTCGATAGACTGCTCGATGGCCCAGGCCGAAGTACTCAATCTCTCAGACGCCAAGAAGGACAATATGACACCGATGATGATAATGGCCGCAGCGAATTTGCTTGCTTTGCTTTTCATTATGATTCTCCATACACTCCGCTGACGAGCAGCCGATCGAACTCTTCGTGATCTCCCCATCGCGTTCAGAGCGTTGTCAAGCACCTCGTCGTCCCGTTGTGCATTTGTATGGACGGGTATATTTCGGATCAGTTTTTCGACGTCTTCTGCCGATCTCATTTTTCCACCTCGCCGTTCAACAACGACCGCAGCTTATCCAAGCCATAGCGATAACGGCTCTGGATTGTATTGATGGATTCGCCCTGGGATTTGGCTATCGCCCTGAACTTCATCCCACCTTGCACGTGCAACACGACGACCTCCCGCTGAGGATACGGAAGCTGCGCCATCGCGCTGTTCAGGGCGTCCAATTGTTCACTATGGATGATCCATCGCTCAGGCTTATCTAAATCCGACGTCGCAGGCTCCGTTTCGTCGAGACTCACCGCCTGTCGTCGCTGTTGGGCGCGTCTGCTATTGCGAGCGTGATTGGCGACGCACGTTACAAGATAGCCTTTCAAATTGCCGCCCAGCTTCAGCTTGTCCGAAGACTGCGCGAACGTGACGAAAACGTCATGCACAACGTCCTCAGCGACACTTATCTCGTTCACAAGCCCGGCTGCTATTCTGAGAAGATCGATTTTGTACTTCTCATAGATGCGCGCCAGCGCAGCCTTATCGCCTGCCTTAAATCTCCAGATAAGCAGCCTGTCTTCCACCATCGACTTCTCACGTGCTCGACTTCGACCGGTCGTTCATCACCTATAGTACAACCGGGTTCGCGTTTTTAGTC
>CAYZAH010000363.1:0-4965 GCA_964475805.1 uncultured Pirellulales bacterium
GCGGTCGATACGGACTTCTTCCGGCTGTTGGGTATTCCCATGCTCCGTGGCCGCAACTTCACTGGGCGCGACAACAAGTCCAGCATGAAGGTCACGGTGATCAACGACACGATGGCCAAGACCTTCTGGCCGAATGAGAATCCCGTTGGTAAGAACATAAACCTCGGCAGTTCTACCGGCCAGCCCGTGCAGATCATTGGTGTGGTACGGGACGCGAAACGGAACTCGATCGACGAGTCGCCGGCCCCGCATTTGTATCTGGCGTTCGCACAGGAGTATCATTGGGAGGCAACCCTTGCTGCGAAATGTACCGTCCGGCCTGCAATTCTGGTGGACCCGGTGCGGAAAGCGCTTCGGGCCTTGGGCGTCACGCCCAGTCGCTCTGATGTGAGCACTATGGCCGAGTACGTCCGTCACAATTTCGCCGACCAGGAAATGCTGACGAAGATGCTGATATTCTTCGGATTGCTTGGACTGGGATTGGCTGGTGTTGGGCTCTATGGAGTGCTGGCCTTTACGGTGAACAGACGCGCGCGGGACATTGGGATCCGCATGGCCTTGGGGGCGCAGCGCGCCGATGTCATCCGCTCGGTCGTGTGGAGGGCCTGGTCTCTCGGGCTGGCCGGGGTGGTCACAGGATTGCCAATCGCGTTGGCCTTAGCCCTAATCCTTCGCGGCACCTTTTACGGTGTGAGCCCCATCGACCCCGCATCAGTCTGTGTATCGCTGATCGTGCTGTTGGGAGTCGCGTCGCTGGCGTGTTACCTTCCCGCCCGGTGGGCGACAAGAATTGATCCGATGAAAGCGTTGCGTTGTGAGTAGGACTCATAGTGGATTATTGGTTGTACGTTGTGAGTAGAACCTGATGAAAACCTGGAAATGTGGATGCAGAACTGGAGTCATAAGGTGACGACGCTTTTCAATGACATAAAATATGCCTGTCGTTCGCTGGGCAAACAGCCTTTCTATGCCCTGATGGTCGTGGGGATATTGGCCGTAGGAGTTGCAGGGACGGCGACGGTTTTCAGTTTGTTCAACGGTGTCTTCCTGCGTCCGTTACCCGTTCCTCATCAGTCACGGGTCATGG
This sequence comes from uncultured Pirellulales bacterium, assembly GCA_964475805.1. GTDB lineage: Bacteria > Planctomycetota > Phycisphaerae > Sedimentisphaerales > Anaerobacaceae > JAFGTG01. The sequence continues at coordinate 1,088 of CAYZAH010000363.1, forward strand.
GCCTATATGAAATGGATCCCGGATCAGAAGAGCGGCATGGGCCCTCCTATTCACGGTACCATGCCTGGCGAGAGCACAACGAGACCTTCGAGTCCATGGCTTTCTCCACGGTATGGGTAGGTAATCTTTCTCGGGACCGCGTGGTCGAACGCGTGGGTATACGTTTGGCAAGCCATGAGTTGTTCGACATGTTTGGTATTCGACCGGTGATAGGTCGATGCTTCACGGCTGAAGAAGATCGGCCAAGTGGCCCTAAGGTTCTACTACTGAGCTGTAGCCTATGGAAACGCATGTTCGGCCAGGACCTGACGATCATCGGACGGAACGTGTGTTTGGATGATGATCCTTCGTATATCGTCATAGGTATTCTTCCCGATGCGACGTTCCCCGATCATAAGGACGTGTGGTGTCCGCTCCGCGCCGACCCGGATAAGGGCCATGGCGGACTCGGCCCAATGGCCGTGGGGCGCCTCAGGAAGGACGTGACCATCGCGCAGGCTCGCGATGATTTGTCGCGCATCCAGAAGGGCTGGGCGCAAGAACACCCGGACAAGAATCTCACTCGGATAGTGAAGATAATGCCGCTTCGTGAATCGTATCTTAGCACGGTAAGCCAGGTTCGATTCGCACTATCCGTCGTGTTAACCGTGGCTGTGCTGGTGCTATTGATCGCTTGCTGCAATGTGAGCAGTACGATGCTGGCACGCGGCGCTTCTCGAAACAAGGAGATCGCGTTACGAGTGACCCTCGGTGCGACGAGAGGGCGTATCATTCAGCAGGTGCTGGCGGAGAGCTTCGTGCTTTCCGTTATTGGGGGACTCCTGGGTGTGCTTCTGGCCCATTATGCTCTGAAAGTGTTGTTGGTGTTGTTGGCAAACGTGGTCCCCACATGGATGAGCTTCTCATTAGACATCCGATACTTGTTATTCTTCTCTTCAGTCATTGCAGCCACAACCCTATTATCGGGGTTGCTGCCTGCGCTGCATGCAGCATCAGCCAGGGAGTTGTACGGCCTGTTGCAGGCTCTCGGCTCTCGTATGACAGCGTCGCTGGCGAGACGAAGGGCGTTGAACACAGTGGTCGTTGCGCAGGTTGCACTGGCGCTGACACTTCTGGCGGGAGCGGGGCTGATTGTGCGAACGTTCCTAAATGTGAAGGATACAAATCCGGGATTCCGCACTGACGGAATTCTTACTTATCACGTACCGTTATCTATAGGGCCTTATATCGATGAGAATAAGCGACACGCCTTTTGGGAGCATCTTGATGAGAAGGTTCGTGCATTGCCGGGCGTACGCCATGCCGCATTAGTTAATAATGCGCCTATGAGTATTCCGGCTATTAAGATATTCGAAATCGAAAACAAGCCAAACTCTTCTGATGAGAACGATACCCATGTTTTCGTGCGAAGGATCACTCCCGATTATTTTCAGACGATGGGTATCCCTTTGCTCGCGGGGAGAAGTTTCGCCGCGAATGATAACCGGCGCGGTAGCGAACGGACTGTTATAATAGATGAAACGTTTGCAAAAGTCTTCTGGCCGGATGATAATCCGATTGACAAGCGAATTCGACAACATGGCTCAGAGGATTGGATTCGCGTTATCGGCTTGGTGAAAGACGTCAAACAGCTCAATTTGGAGCAATCACCTCAACCCGGAATTTACCTGCCCCGCATCACAGATGCCGCTTTTAGTATGTGCGGTGTTGTGCAAACCTCCGGCAACCCGTTATCGCTTGTTCCTGCAATCCGAGCGGCTGTTACCTCAATCGATCCGGGTGTACCCATCGAAGAAGTGCAGACGATGTCCGAACGGATTGCCGAATCCATGTCAGCTCGACGACTTGCTTTGTGGTTGTACGGAGTGCCCGCCGGCATTGCAGTTATATTGGCTCTCACAGGCATATACGGAGTCACGAGCTATGCAGTGAGCCGGCGAACCCAGGAGATCGGAATTCGCATGGCTCTGGGAGCGAGTACGACGGGCGTGTTGACGACAGTCGTAGGGCAGGGCCTTCGGCTGGTTCTCATCGGCATGGCCATAGGACTCGTTGGAGCATTGGGGCTCGGCCGTGTGCTGGGGAGCATGCAATATATGTTACATAACGTCAGCCCGGCCGATCCCATCACGTTGATCGGCGCTTTTCTCCTCTTGACGGGATCAGCCTTTTTCGCTTGCTACATCCCCGCCCGGCGAGCGGCGAAGATCGATCCGATGGAGGCGCTGCGTTGTGAGTGAAAGTTGTGACAAATTGCTGTACCTATGTGCTATTTTTGTTAACAAATGTGCCGAATTATACACATTTAATGTAGATCGACTAAATATGGAGTGCTTTTCTCATGATTAAGCTTAACAACATTCAAAAACGTTACAACACGCGTGCCGGATTCGTCTATGTGCTCCAACAGATCAACCTGACAATCGAACGGGGGGAGTTCGTCACGATCATGGGCCCATCCGGAGCGGGCAAGACGACGTTGCTGAACATCATCGGCATGTTAGACGGCGAGTGGGAAGGGGAGTACTACCTCGATGAGAATGCCGTTCACTCGCTCAAGCCCAAGCAGCGCCTGGCCTTGAATCGTCAGTACATTGGCTTTGTTTTTCAAAATTTCAACCTGCTGGACAGCCTGACCGTGTACGAGAATCTGGAGGCGCCGCTGTCCTACCGCAACGTCAAAGGCTCCGAGCGGGCCAGCATCGTCTGCGATACGCTCGACCGTTTCGGCATTGTCGGTAAGAAAGACCTGTATCCCAGCCAGCTCTCCGGCGGCCAGCAGCAGCTCGTGGGCGTAGCACGGGCCGTGGTAGCCAGCCCCAAGCTCATCCTCGCCGACGAGCCGACGGGCAACCTGCATTCGAGCCAGGGCAAGGACGTCATGGAACTGCTCAAAAAGCTCAATATCGAGGGCACCACGATCATCCAGGTGACCCACAATGAAAGCTACGCGGCCTACGGCAACCGCATCATCAAGCTCAAAGATGGTTGGCAAGACGGCGAGGTCATCATCGAACCATCGACTGGAAAGGGGTAAAGGTATGATGGCCCTGTGGCAAGATATTCGTTATGGGGTGCGGATGTTGAGAAAGAATCCCGGCTTCACCGCCGTGGCGGTACTCACGCTGGCGTTGGGCATCGGGGCGAACACCGCCATCTTCAGCGTCGTCAATGCGGTCCTGCTCAGGCCGCTGCCCTATCCCGATCCCGACCAACTGGTGCAGTTGCGCGCAGATTGGTCGGGCAAACCCAGCACCTTCATTGGCAGCGCCACGTTCGTTGAAATCAAAGCCCAGAGCCAGTCGCTGGCGCGCATCGCCGCCTACAGTGGCGGCGACATGACCCTCACGGGGGCCGGATCGGCGGAGCGAGTCGTGGCTGGCGCAGTGACGTCGGATTTCTTCCCGCTGCTCGGCGTCCAGCCGGCGTTGGGACGCAACTTCACCCGGGAAGAGGACACGCCCAACGGCCCAAAAGCGGCTATTCTCGGACACGGCCTCTGGCAGCGTCGATTTGGCGGCGACGCGGACGTGCTGGGCCGGACGATCACGTTGAACGAACAAAGTTACACCATCGTGGGCATTCTTCCTGCGCGATTTCTATATCCCGAACACTTTCAACTTTGGACTCCGCTGGCGCTTGGTAAAACGGGTGCAGAAGGCGGGGGAACCTTTGTAAAGTATGGTGAAGGCATGTGGCTTCTGAAAGCCATTGCTCGATTGAAACCCGGCGTGACGCTTGAGCAGGCGCAAACCGAGTTGGAGACGATTGCCCAGCGCATCCAGCCGGGAGGACCGAACGCGACTCGGGGCGGCAATCCCCGGCGGCGCGGTGAGGGCGGCGGCCGTGGCGGCCGCAGCGAGAGTGTCTTGACGTTG
>CAYZAH010000364.1:0-4959 GCA_964475805.1 uncultured Pirellulales bacterium
TTTGCCGCTTCGTACAGACCAACGTTGTTCTCATGTTTGAGAATCCTCGCATAGTGACCCGTAGCGAGAAACTGCGCCCCTTTGCTTTGTGCGAAGTCCCACACCTTGCCAAACTTAATGAGCCTGTTACAAAGCACACACGGATTAGGCGTCCGGCCGCGTCTATATTCGCCGCAGAAATAGTTCAGAATCTGCCCAAAGTCCTTGCGAAGATCGAGCACATGGAGTTCGATCCCCAACTTCCCGGCCACCGCCTCGGCGTCCGTCTGTGCGTGCCGTGCGGCGTCATTCGTTATCATGAACACGCCGGCGCAATCGTACCCCTGTCGGCACAGCAGCGCCGCCGCCGTTGAGCTATCTACCCCTCCGCTCAGCGCCACCAAAACCTTCTTTTCGTTACCTGACATTTAATCTTGAGGATAGATGATAATCCGGTCGTGGATGACGGTGACCAAGTCGGGTTTACCGTCGCCGGTGACGTCGGCGACCGTCATCTCTCGCGGCTCGACACCGACCTTGACTCGCGCCTTACTGTCGCGGTAGCTTTTCTGCTCGAATATCTTGAAGCGCATCGCCGGGATCGGTTTGTTGTCGGCGTTCAGCGCGAGAATCTCAATATGATTTCGCGCCCGCTCGACCATAATGATGTCGGTCCGCCCATCGCTGTTGATATCGCCCGCGGTGAGGTTGCCGTAGGCGCCGTCTATGATCTTGGTTTCATAGCTGAACATCTCGTCCAGGCGTTGGGCGGCGCCGTGGTCGCCGGGCGGCGTGACAAGTGCGAACTTGTTGCTGTCGAACAGCAGCAGACTTTTGGTCGATCCACCCGTCAGCGGGGCGTACAGCATTTTCAGATGGGCCACGTTGCCCCACGTACCGACGTCCACTTGTGTGTCGATCCGGTACGTCTTGTCGTCGCCGGCCTTGAGCACCTGGAGACGGCCTTTTTGCCCATCCAGCAGGAAGATCGCCATCGCGTTCGCCGAGTCTTTCCCGCCGATATCGAAGGCTCCGACCGCTGAAATCTGACTATCCGGGCTGTCGGCGTTGTACTGGTCGATCACAGTCCACGTCCGGCCCTTCGAAAAGACCAGGCTTCGCGCGAAGTTCTTTTGCGCCAAGAGCAACTCTTCGCCCGGCTTGCCGTCTACATCCGCCAGCGCGACCGAACGCAAACTGGCCTCTTTGATGAGGCTGCTTTGGGCCTCGGGGGAATCCACGGTTTCGAACTGGCCTTTTTGCGTCTGGTGAACGAGCAGGGGGGCTTCATAGCTGACGAATATCAGCACGTCCTGCAATCCATCCTGATCCACGTCAACGACCTTCAGGCCGTCCGGGTTGGAGGTGAGCTTCGTGAGAGTGGCCAACGGGCCTTCTTGCGAATCGCTCTGCCGATCCTGCGCAGCCAGATTATGGGCCGCCCTCAATGCTCTGCTGTCATCGCCCTCCTTGGAAACATAAACGCAGTCCACCGTGCCGTCGCCGTCCAGGTCGGCCAGTTCCATCGCTAACGGCTCGCCGACCAGATCGACCGGCCGGGGGAAAGACAGCCGGTCATCCTCGAATTCACTGAGGCCAATAGCCTTCTCTTTGACGCTCAAGACGCCTAACTCGGTCTTGCCGTCACCGTCGATATCCGCCGCCGATAAGCTCGCAACATCCGCGAAAGCGGGGAACCGCACCGGCTCGGCCAACCCGATTTTGGCCGCTTGCTTGTAGAAGACGATCTCCGCCGCACCGGGATCACTGATCGCAACGTCGATCAGGCCGTCGCCATCGAAATCGCCGATGACCAGATCCCGTTTTGTGTCCTCCTGTCCGGAGGCCAAAGGATAGAAGAGCACCGGCCAGTTGGCGTCTCGCTGGTCCCGGGTCGAGAGCTTGTAACAAATCAGTCGGCCGCTCACGCTATCTACTGCGAGAATCTCATCGCCGGGCTTATCGTCTATCTGCTGAAGCATCATTGCGGAGGGCCGCTCCATGAAGAAACGTTGAAGAGGACCGAACTTGCCCGTCTTGAGTCCGAATCGAACGTGGAGCGGCTTTTCACTGTCATTTGTCGTGAGAATCAAGTCATTGATGCCGTCGCCGTTCAAATCGCCGATGTCCACACGCAGCGTCTGAGCCGACGTGGGATATTTGGCGGGTTCGGCCAGGGTCCCGTCCTTTTTCTGCAAGACGATATAGACTCCGTCACGGCCGGCCAGGGCCAGATCGTCCTTTCCATCACAATTCAAATCCGCGCAGGCCAGAGCATTAGAAGTGACCAACCCGTCATCGATCTGGATTCTCGTCCTCGTCTGCCAGCTCAGAGAATCCCGTTGGCCGGACCCAGGTTTTTGCAGCAAGAGGTAAAGCCCCTTAGGCTCGCCATAGAAAGCCATATCGACCAAGCCGTCGGAATTCAAATCTCCAGAGACCAGGCTGTACAGCCTTTGGGAGACAGGGACGCTCTGGCGGGCGAAGCGGGTCGGGGCGACGATGGCATTGACGTCGACGTCGGTGGGATCGACCGCGATTTCGGTCTCGTCCGGCCCGACGGTTTCTTTTTGAAGCAGCAAGTCGATCTTGGCCTTTCTGTTGTCGGTGATCGCAATGTCATTTCGGCCGTCGCCGTCAAAATCAGCCACTTGTAGATCTTTGATTCCCCATTCCAGTTTGATGATCTCGATCTCTTTGAAGCCGTAGTAGGCGGAAAGATCGTCCGGCCTGGCCTCTTGAGCATCGACGCCAATCGCGATCATAGTGACAACGGTGATTGGGAGAATCGATTTGAACAGCCGCACAATAGGAACCTCCATTTTCGCCGTCCTTATTCCTGTTTCGCTATACCGCACGGGGAGCCGTCCACCTTGGGCAACCTCCTCTCCAGAAGGATAGAGCGGCTTATCCACATGAACGAAGTATACACGCATATGGTGGCAACATCAACCGTTTTGCGTTGTTGGTTCGGGTTCATGCCGGATAGGCACGTAAGGGTATCGCTTGAACTCAGCAAAAATTGGGGCGTATATTGTTATAGGACGTTTTTGTCCGCGAATTGACTCTCCAGGGATGGAGGGTGAGTGTGTATTTTACATGCACGGCGCGCCTCTGCTTTGGGCTATCCCTCTCCTCCACAAGCAGGGGCCGTTTAGTTGCACGGCCCACGGCATACCCTGTGGACATCTCTCAATGATAGACAGTGAGGATCGTTTTCGAGCGAAAGCCACGGCATGGGCGAATCAGTTCGTCGAACGTCCTGCCGCTATCGGGGCCTTTTTGGAGCGCCGGGTGGAGTTCGTTCTTGGATGCCTTCCGGCTTTTACCTGTCGGGCGATGCGCCTCTGTTCGGTCTCTTGTCTGATTTTCTTCCAGTCTTCCATCTTGTTCTCTGCTCCTTTTCCTGGGCTGAGTCGCGAGTTTGCCCCCGTCTGTGTGGGGCACGATACACCAGACTATAAACATCGGCTCGCTGTTGGATGGGCTTTAGCCTATTGAAGCAGACAAGGGTACAAAGTCTGGAAGCCCCCGATAAATATGCCTCAGAGACCGCAAGGGAATATCAATGGTGGGATGAGGAAAGTCCTTTAGAGCGATATTTTTCTGTGTGGCTGCTTCAGAGTATAGCAGCATCAACGGGTATCGTGAGAGTGACTTTTTGGGGATGTGGGTGTTGAAAAGGTACACGCTCCCCAGCGTGGGCACCGCTTTTCCATCAGGATCACGACAATCAGGTTCGCGCCTTACCTCAACTCTTGAGGACTCTAAGAGCATCCTTGATCTTAGTCTTATCCCCGCGCTTCAAGATTTGGTTCGCCGTCTTTTGTTTGCTCAGCCTTGTCAATATCTCCGGCAATTCCTGCGGCAACCCATAACGATCCTGCCCCAGCGTCTGGAGCAGCCATCGTCCATATTCACCTACCTCGTCAGGGGGTAATATGATGGCCCCGACGGTGTCGTGTTCATGGAGCAGTTCTATTTTCACTCCCGCATTGCCGAGATCGCTGGCTTCCAGCGTGTACCCATTCCGGAAAATAAAGGCTGGGAGGACATCAAACCGCCGGTCAAGTGTTCTGCGTCTCGGATTCGCGAGTCCGGTGCTGTAATGACTCATAACTAACAAACCTTTCTATACGACCGCCGGTCCGTATGACCGGCTCACCCGGACCCCTCCTCACTGCCATTGCCGACAGTGCATGGACCATCTAAAGGTCCCTATCCTTCCTATATATTCAGACGCGATTTGGTTTAGAAATATTGTAAGAAATGCGATAAATTTCGGTTTTGTTCCGCCGAAATCTACAAATTAGACGAATTCAAGCGGAAAATCCGTAGTGCGATGTCCCGCTGATAATCCGGGGATTTGAGCGTTTTGGCGCCGCCAGCATGTTCAAAAACCTCTTTTCCGCCGATCCTGCCCGTCTTTGTGTTAAGCCATTGAGCGGAGTATTTACCGGCGGGCAGGTCTACCTGCAATTGTGCCCCGGTGCCCCCGTTGATGTAGATGGCGTAGGATTGTCCTTCTTGAACCAGGGCGCGGGCGGTAGCATTATCCGGCACGCCGCCTTTGATGACTGAATTGTCTGGCCTCATCTTGACGAAGTTCAGGTCGTTGACGAAATCGCTCAGGATTCGCAACTGCTTGTGGAGAACCTCGCCGCCTCCACCGGGAGCGTTGACTTGGCCCGTGCCGTCCTCATGGCCGACGGAAAACGAATAGTCGAGGTTGTCATATACGGCCCCGCCGGCCAAGATAAAGTCCCAGCCTTCGAGCCGGTAAGGCGTCGGTTCGCTGCCGGCAAACCCGGTCTCGTCGTCGGCGATGACCCTGTTCAGACCATAGTTGTCCGTCACCGTGTTGGGCGGCTTGGCGTAGTGAAAGTTGAAAATCGAGACGAGGGGATTCGGGTCGGTTATTTTCTTATATTTGTTGGCGATATTTTGAGCGATCAAGTGTTTGCCGTCGAAACCGGCCTC
>CAYZAH010000365.1:0-4955 GCA_964475805.1 uncultured Pirellulales bacterium
GCCGGTAAGCCCAAGCTGGTGGAAGACAAGACCGTGTTCGAAATGGGCCCGGCCCAATTCGCCGAAGGCATCGCCGCGTGTCGCCGGGCCGGCGCGAGCCTGGTGGGAGGTTGTTGCGGAACGACCCCCGAGCACATTCGCGCCGCCGCCGATATGCTCCAATAAAGCAATGATCGGCGCCTCGGAAAAGCGAAAAAATCCTCACGCATCAGTTACCTTTTCCAAGAATCAGCCACCATCCTGTCAAGTTCATATCACTATATCTTTTTGAAAGGAGTGCAAGATGTTGAAGAAGATGATGTTCGTTGTTGTGCCGGTGGTCTTGTCAGTCGTTATTGTGGAGAGCTTGACCGCTCAGCCGCCGGGCAGAGGTTTCGGCGGAAGACGAGGCCCGCGGCCGGGCTTCTCACCCGCCCTGGACCAGCCCCCGCTCGGAGCCAACGAAGAGGAGAAGAAGATCCTGAGCGTCCTGGAAGATATGGACCAAAACCAGAGCAGAGGGATGATGAACGTGCCACGGGAGGACGGCAGGATTCTGCGGTTGCTCACCGAGTCCGTCGGCACCAAGCACGTCGTCGAGATCGGCACGTCCAACGGGTACTCCGGCATCTGGTTCTGCCTGGCGCTCCGGACGACGGGCGGAAAGCTGACGACTCACGACATTGACGAAGGCCGGGCTTCATTGGCACGCGAGAACTTCAAGCGGGCCGGCGTCGATCAGCTTGTGACACAGGTCATGGGAGACGCCCACGAGACGGTCACGAGGATCAAGGAACCTATCGACGTCCTTTTCATCGACGCGGACAAAGAGGGCTACCTGGACTACCTGAACAAGCTGCTGCCCCTGGTTCGTCCGGGCGGATTGATCCTCTCGCACAATATCGAGAGCACCGGCCAGGACTACGTCGACGCGATTACCAAGAATCCCAGCCTGGAGACCGTTCAGGCCCAGGGTGTTACGGTAACGCTCAAGAAACGCCAGGGCCAATAGAACAAGAGCCATTCCCATCCCGATAGACGACAATCGGGATGAGGCTGAACGTCTTTCAAGAAGGTTCAGGCTTGGGGATGGCCGGGCCACGTTTTTCACCTATTGGGCTACCAGCGGGATCGAGTTTGTAGTGTGCCCGTGAGGGCATCGTAGCATGGGCGTCCCGCCCATGAGTATAACGGGCGTCTCGCCCGTGAAGACAGGGCCAGGATGGCCCTGAGACTCATGGGCAAGATGCCCATGCTACTTCACTACGAACGCGACGGCGATATTTCTGTGGATTTCTTCTGCCATCCGCAATAGAGTGCGCAGGTGGATTTGTGTGCGCGCAAGCGTGTTTGCGCGGCGGCAAAATGATGAAAAGGCGCAGTCTTTGAAAGGGGCGGCAATGCGAAGGGCGGCCATCTCGATAGCCGTAGCGGCGGTCATTTTCCTGGTAGCAGGCACTCCGGCGGCTCAGAAGAACACCAAGGGCTCCGCGGTGGATTCCGGGCAAGACCGCAGCACGGGCGAAAAGAAGATTCTCGACGTCCTTGAGCGGATCTGGCATGGCGAGAACAGCGGGATAGTGAGCGTGCCTCCGGAAGACGGCAAGGTGTTGCGGCTACTTGCGGAAGCGACGGACGCCAAACACGTGGTCGAGATCGGTACCTCGAACGGCTACGCGACCCTCTGGTTCTGCCTGGCCCTTCGCACCACGGGTGGCAAGATAACCACCTACGAGATCGATCCTTTCCGGGCGGCGCTGGCGCGTGACAACTTTCGGCGCGCCGGAGTCGACCAACTCGTGACACTCGTCTTGGGTGACGCTCATGAGAAGGTCACACAACTCAAAGAGCCGATCGACATCGTGTTCATCGACGCCGACAAGAGTGGTTATCTCGATTATCTCAACAAGCTGCTGCCCTTAGTGCGTCCGGGCGGCTTGATTCTGGCCCACAATACCACTGACGTGGCTGACCAGATGCAAGACTATCTCAAGGCCGTCACCACCAATCCAAAACTGGAAACGATCTTCCTGCACAAGGAAGGTGCCGGCATCGGTGTGACACTCAAGAAACGTCCAAGCGAAGAGGCAACTCAGAAATCGTGATGCTCTTCGATGTGGATGCGAACGTTTTTCCGGTAGGGGTCGGAATCGTCAGAGGAGGTTTTGTCCAATTTGCGGAGGGTCCAGAAGATTCTGACGGCGGTCACGGCGCACCCGACGCCGACCACGAAGAATACCATCGCGGCCAAGATGGCGAACAGGTCTCTCAGGATGTAGACCAGGAATCCGAAACCGACAAGCAGCAGGCCGACGATGAACAGCCCGGCTGCAAAGTTTCGAGACGCCTGGGAAATGACATTTGTATAAAAGCGAAAACCCATGGCCGTTTTCAAACACTAATTAATAAATTCAACAAAAATAACGAATATCGAACTCCGAATATCGAATTGCGAAGGATTTGAGGCAAAAGCTGCTTCCCGGCACGCCTCACTTCGACATTCGACATTCATTATTCGATATTCGTTATTTATTGTCCACTATTTCTTAGTACATTCCACCGCCGGGAGGGCCTCCCGCGGGCTTTTCCTTCTTCTCGGGAATCTCGCTGACTACGGCGTCGGTCGTCAACAGTAATGACGCAATCGAGGCGCCGTTCTGGAGCGCCGCCCTTTCGACCTTCGTGGGCACAATCACGCCGGCCTTCACCATGTCGCCGTACTCTCTGCGGAGGGCATCGTAGCCGAAGTTCTTGTCCCTGCTCTCCATGACCTTCTGCGCCACGATCGAGCCGTCCAATCCTGCGTTGGTGGATATCTGCTTGATGGGCGCCACGACCGCCCTTCGGATGATGTCCACGCCGATATTTTCGTCGCCGGGGGCCTTGATCTTATCCAGAGCGGGCAACGCCCTGAGCATCGCGACGCCGCCGCCGGGCAGGATACCTTCTTCGACCGCCGCGCGACAAGCATGGAGCGCGTCTTCCACGCGAGCTTTCTTTTCCTTCATCTCGGCTTCCGTGGCGGCCCCGACGTTGATCTGAGCCACGCCGCCGGCCAGCTTCGCCAGTCTTTCCTGGAGTTTCTCGATATCGTAGTCACTGGTGGAGTTGTCGATCTCGTTTTTGATCTGCTCGATCCGGCCCTTGATCGCCTCGGTGCTGCCGCCGCCCTCGATAATGGTCGTCGTGTCCTTGTCGATCGTGATGCGCTTGGCCATGCCGAGCTGGCGCAGCTCAATGCTGTCCAACTGGAGCCCCAGGTCCTCGAAGATCGCATCGCCGCCGGTCAGGGTAGCGATATCGCTGAGCAGGGCTTTTCGCCTGTCGCCGAAGCCGGGAGCCTTGACGGCTGCGACCTGAAGTACGCCGCGCAGCTTGTTGACGACCAGTGTCGCCAGCGCCTCGCCCTCGACGTCCTCGGCGATCAGCAGGAGGGGCTTACCCTGTTTGGCGACTTTTTCGAGCAGCGGAACGAGCGATTTGACGGAGCTGATTTTCTTCTCATGCACGAGGATATACGGCTTTTCCAGCACGACCGTCATGTTTTGCAGATTGTTGATGAAGTGCGGGCTGAGATACCCTTTGTCGAACTGCATCCCCTCGACGAGATCCACGGTCGTCTCCAAGGACTGGCCTTCTTCGACGGTAATGACGCCGTCTTTGCCGACCTTCTCCATCGCCTCGGCGAGCTTTTTTCCGATTTCGACGTCCTGGTTGGCCGAACACGTGGCGACCTGCTCGATCTGCTTGCTCGAATCGACGGCGATGCTCATCTTCTGGAGCTCTTTGACGATCTGCTCGACACCTTTTTCGATACCGCGTTTGACCTGCATCGGGTTGGCGCCGGCGGTGATGTTCTTGAGGCCCTCGTCAAAGATGCTCTCGGCCAGGATCGTCGCGGTCGTCGTTCCGTCCCCGGCCACGCTGGACGTCTTCGAGGCCACCTCTTTGACCATCTGCGCGCCCATGTTCTCGTAAGCATCCTCGAGCTCGATTTCTTTGGCGACGGTCACGCCGTCCTTGGTGACGGTCGGCGAGCCGAACGATTTTTCCAAAACCACGTTTCTGCCGCACGGGCCCAAGGTGATCTTCACCGCCTTGGCCAGCTTTCTCACCCCTTTTTGAATCGAGGCGCGTGCGTCAGTACCAAATGCTATCTTCTTAGCTGCCATGTTCTTCGTTCTCCTATTCTGTGGCTGATTGTCTGTGTCCTTTTCAGTCTTCGATCACGGCCATGATGTCCGACTCGCTCATGATCAAATACTCCTTGCCGTCGATTTTCACCTCCGTGCCGGCGTAGCTCGTGAAAAGCACCATGTCCCCCTTCTTCACCTGCAGTTTCCTGACGGTCCCGTCGTCGAGCATTTTGCCCTCGCCGACGCTGACGATCTTGCCTCTCTGGGGTTTTTCCTTGGCGGTGTCCGGCAGAACGATCCCCCCGGCGGTCTTTGTCTCGGCGTCGAAACGCTGAACGAGCACCTTGTCTGCTAATGGTCGAATCTTCATCTTATTCTTACTCCTTTCAAAAACTCTTTCTCGTGCTGTTGATCGCTGATATTGGTCTGTCAACCACGTTGATGATTTTTTCTCGTTCGATGCTCCTCGTCTGCGGTTAGTTCGCCACCGGCGATTCCTCCCCGAATATGCCGCTGTTGTACTTCTTGAGAAACAGTCTGTTGAGCTGCTCACGCAGAATCCGCATGTCCACAGGCTTGCCGATCACGCTGAAGACGTCTAATTGGAGGGCCTTTCCGAGAAGGGATTTGCCCGCATGGCTTGTCAGGAGGATGCAGGGAAGCAATGGGTGCTCTATCCGAATGATTCTGATCGTCGCCAAACCGTTGGATTGCTCGGAATCCATGTCCACGATGGTCGTGTGGATCCGCTTTCTTTCGATGATTTTGACGAATTCCGTCGCATTCTCGGCCACAAGCAGGTTCACGCCGGCCGGACGAAAGATGTAGCGCACCGCTTCC
>CAYZAH010000366.1:0-4952 GCA_964475805.1 uncultured Pirellulales bacterium
ATCAATCAACAGGGTCAAAAGCAAGAGGACGTTCAGCCGGTCGTGAGTGCCGTATAACGCGCGCTACTCGCCCTCCGCGTGAGGGTCTTTCTCATCGGTTGGCCCTCCTTCTTCGGTAATCGTCATACTCGATCCCTGGGCGGCCGGGATAAGGGCCGGACGTGTGTCTTCGTGAGACCATTTTCGCAGGAAACGTGCGAAGACCTTGTCATTGAGCCATTTGGCAAAACTACTCGCCGCAAAACCGCAAAAGATAAGGACCAGGGCGGTCTGCAGATACCAGTAGAGAAAGACCAGGAGCAACAAGGCTCTTATCAAGTGTCCGAAGGGTTTTCTGCCTCTGATATATTGATTCACGACGTGAGGGTACGGGATTCTGCTGACCATGAGGATCGACATGCCCAGGGCGAGGAAGGGCAGGGCACAGATAATCGCCAGCGTCCGGAAAGTCTCCTCGTGGAAGATCACGAGGCTGACGATCACCCCCGCCGCCGCCGGTGTCGGCAGGCCCAGGAAACTCATGTGCGCGGACTCATCCTCTTCATTTTCCACGTTGAACCTGGCTAATCGGATGGCGGCGCAACTGATGTAGGCGGCGGCTGTCATCCAGATGAAACGTCGCAGGAAACTCTCGTCGGCGAAGCCAACGGCCCTGAGCTCGGATTCGAGAATCTTGAGCATCAGGAACGCCGGCGCAACACCGAAACTGATGATGTCGCAAAGGCTGTCGAGCTGGCCGCCGAAGCTGGAGGTACCTTTGACTCTCCGTGCGAGCTGTCCATCGAGCATGTCGGCAATCATGGCAAACAGAACCATGTACCCGGATATCGCAAAATAGGTCGTCGGGCCGAACGTGAGGAAGGGGATGTGGTGAAGCGGCGAGTGTAAGCCGGTGCTGACCGTAGCGCCTTCGGCGGCGAAAACAATGGCCGCGAAACCGAACACCGCGTTCAAAATCGTCACCAGCGAGGGAAGGATAGTAATGTACTTGAGCGGCTGGTGGCGCACGCCCCGCAAAAACTTCTTTCTACCGACCTTATTTTTGAATCTCGACATCTCACTTCTGTCCTTGCCCGACCGCGGGCGGTTGAACCTCGTATTTCGCCAGCGGTGTCAGGCCGGCCTTAACCTTATCTCCAACCCGGACGATACATCTTAAGTCTACGCGAACGGGTACGTACAGTTCGGTTCGGGAGCCGAACTTTAGCATTCCGAATTGCTGGCCGGCCGCCAATTGTCCTCCTTCGGCGGTATCGCAGACAATTCGCCTCGCGATGGCTCCGCTGATCTGCCGGAGCACCAGCCTGTCCTGGGGATCGTTCGTCCGGACCAGGCCCAGGGTGTTCGATTCGTTGACCCGCCCCGACTCCGGATTCATGGCGTTGCGATACCGGCCTTCTTTATAAGTAATGGTCTCGATGCGCACACCACACGGAGCGCGATTAATATGGACGTTGAAAATGCTCAGAAATATCCCGATCCGTAAAGCGGGACCGCCAATGAAGCCGTCCTGCTCGACTTGTTCGATGTCGGTGATCTTGCCATCCGCCGGCGACAACAACAGGCTCTCGTCCGACGGACAAATGCGCCATGGATCGCGGAAAAACGTGAGCATCCATATTAAGACGAGAGCAAGCAGCGCTTCAATGGTAATAACCGCCCAAGCCGGCAGGCGGCTTATGGTGCTCAGCGCGACAATCGCCATCACGAGAATCACGGCCACCGGAAAGACAACCACTTGCGGCCAGCCATATTTGGTCAGAGGAATCCTCATGCCTATTCAATCTAAGATTTCAAATCTCAAATTTCAAACTAATTCGGCTCTTGACCACCGTTAGTCATCGGTCGTAGCGGGGCAAAACAATAAAAAAAGGCCGATCCTGTGGGCATCGGCCTCTTGAAGGAGGGTGATGACGCATGTGTTTTGTCCTATCAGCCGCCTGCAACCTCTTGACAGGTCGGCTTGTCCCAGGCATTGAATTTTTTGTGGACGGCCTATTGTGTCCTTCCATTGTATATAGACGCGAAACCCCCCGAAAAGTTACAGCAATTTTCTCATTTTCGCAAAAAATCTGAAGAACCTGCGATTCTGAAGCAAGAAGGCCGATCCGCCACAATTCAGCCGGGATCGAATCGATTTTTGAGCTTCCGTTATCCGTGCCCGCGCCGCCGGACAACGTAAATGATCATCGGGCGAATCTCTTCGGTGAAAGTCACACCAAATTGCTTCCTGAACCACTCCTTGGCCATCTCGACCGATTCGTCCCCGTGCCAATAGGGAGACGCGCTGCTCACGGCCACGCTCTCACGCGATGGGCCTTCCGCCGGCTCGGGAGGAAGTCCGGTTTCGTCGACGATGACAATTCGGTCCGCCGCGAGATCGTAGTCCTGGTAGTAGGCGAAGCTCTCGAAGAGATCCGCCATCGTGTGAGGACCAAAGCTCCAATCCATTCCCGGCTCGGTATGGCGGGCGTCTCCACGGGCTACCGGGGCTTTGACTTCTTGCCAGGGTTTCAGAGGGCGCCCATCGTAGTGCGCGATCCACACCTTGCGCGGCTCATTGACCTCCACGATCTCAAGACTCAGAGCGTCCAGTACAAAGTCGGCCCGCTCTCGCGACGTATGGTCATTTTTCGTTATGAGGTCATAATTGAGCTGAATGCGCTGCACATCTTCCGGCACACGTAACGAACCGTAAGGTTTGATCTTACTACGAAGGAAGTCCGCTAACGACGATTGTATAGGTAATGCCCAATAACCGGTCGTGTCGGTTATGCCGGATAGGCGACCCGGTGAATATGAGGCGTCGATTGTCTCATCCCCTTTGCGAGGTAGAAGCTCCATCGTCTTCGGCAGCGCATGCTGTTGGTAGTACGCGGCTATTTCACGCAAGCGCTTGTGATATTTCTCGAATTTCGGATCAATATCCGAGTTGTACTCCACGTGCTCCGTATCGGGCGGGGTATAACTACGGATATTTGCAGGCACTTCCTGGTCATAGGCACAAACCCCGTGACGCCATTGCTTCCATTGTCCATCGTCGAAGACGTATGAGTTAATTTCCAACATGAGCTCCGTTTCACTGTCAGACCAGATTTCTTTACGCCGGTTGTCCCGATCTATTTGATATCTTTGAGCCTTTCGACCGTCAACGATGCTACCGGTCAGAATGGTTATGTGGTCGGCCCGGAGGATCATTTCGTCACCATGCCTCGTTATCAAAGGCTCCATCTCTCTGGTAAACGATTGAAACCTGTCCGAAAGCAGGGACGGCAATTTGGACGTGTCAATGTAAAGAATGTCCTTGTCGGCCTGATCTTCGTATCGAAGGTCTCCATCGTACCAGCATGTGATCGGACCCTGTTTCTCGTACATTCGATATGCCCCGTCTTCAGTGAACCATTCCCATATCTCAATCGGATACTGCTTTGAAGTATCAAACGGTTTGTCAAGAACGGTTGTATGGTGGGGCTGGATCCTCGTTGTCCACCCCGATACGTGAACGGTATGGACGTTGTGCAGCGCTTCGATCATAGCGGCATAAACCTTCGACGTACCATTGGCCGGTCCACAGAAGTAGTCTATCGAAGCCCAGACGACGACAGCGATCACCGCCGCCGCCGCAATTCTGGTCAACGCGCGTTTCATAATGATCCTCGGAACGCGCCGCGTCCCGGCTTCGCCGGTTACGTTTATCGCATTGACTTTGCCCATGACGTTCTCGACGAGCTTCTCGTCGGTAATGATAGCCTCGGACAGGTTGCGTAGTTGTTGTTCAAGATGATCTTTCGAAATCATTGTTCCGACCTTTCCAACAGTTTTCGCAATCCTCTCAGATGCTCGTATGCCTTCACAAAAGCGTCCTGAGAGACGTCCGCAGCTAAGTGGTGGTCGCGCAGGATATCCAGCGCAACGGCATGGACCGGCTTTTCGTACCGCTTTACGAGCGCGGCAAAGACCTGCTTTTCACCACCTACTACGGCTCGTACCAATTCGGCGTCTGTTCGCACTACACGGCCTTTCTCAATGGAGGCGCCTCTACCCACAAGAGCAGCATCAGGGGCGGAATGCGACGGAAAAAAGGCTTTTTTCGAGATGGGATACCAGCACAATCCGTTCGGTCGCATCTTGACGGCCAGGTGGCAAGTGGATAAGCTCATCCATGCTTATGCAAGGACAGAAAATTATCAGGGCGGTGTTGTTTGTCGTGTTCTTTGCCATCGGTGCGGCCACAATGAGCAGCTCTATCCTCTGCGAGGACCTGGCACAGTACTACCGGAACAAACAGTTTCTGAGTGAATCCGAGGATTCGTTGAATCGCCTTCGATCCCTGAACACGGAATACGACGAGCTTTTGGAGAAGTGGGAGCAGGATCCGAACTTCGTAGTCGAGCGCGTTGCTCGGGCCACGCTCGGTCCGGAAGCCCTCTCGCAATCGCAGGACCCGAACACCGCTTACCCCCGGGCCACCGCGCAACTGCTGGCCGCCGCTCGGAGAGCCCTGAAAGAAGACAGCAATTCGCCGAGCACGAAGCAAGCCGGGCCGGCCATGCCCCGCTGGCTCGTGCGATGCCGCCAGCGGCCCAGCAGAATCACCCTCTTCGCGTGCGGCGTCATCCTCATCCTGACCTCCTTCGTCTGCTTCAGACCGGAGGCCGCGAGGCGGACGACGGAGGACGGATAACAGAGGACAGAAAGCAGATGAAGACGAACGAATCACACAACAGACAAGAGATGTTTGGTCTATCGTTCGTCACGTTATCAAACAGGAGCTAATTCATGTCAACGGATGATAGACAAGATAACAATCAAACGGAATCGAGAAGCTTGGATTTCGTTCGGCAGATTGTGGCTGACGATCTCAAGACGAACAAGTGGGACGGACGGGTCGTGACGCGATTTCCGCCGGAACCGAATGGGTACCTGCATATCGGACACGCCAAGAGTATCTG
>CAYZAH010000367.1:0-4947 GCA_964475805.1 uncultured Pirellulales bacterium
TCTCGGCATTGTCATTCATCTGGTGCGCCGTCGCCACAAAGGCGCAGTGATTTGCCTTCGCGATGTCGGTTAGAGCCTTGATTCGACATTGCCGGGCGGCCGTCTCGATGGACAGCGTGTGGTCTCGCGCAAATCTTCGAACGTCTACTCGCCTCGACGTCACGACCAAGCCCAACCCGGCGGCCTCGGTGACAACAAAACGCTCGTCCGAATCCGCCTCGGCGTCTCTAAGCTGATGATTGACGTGCGCGCAGATCAATTCCGCCTTTAGGATATGGCCGACCTTAAGTGCATGCATGGCATGTAGAAGCGCCGTCGAATCCGCCCCGCCCGAGACGGCTAACACCACTTTCGCGGCCGAGTCAAAAAGGCCGTGTGCTTCGATGAAGGAGGCGAGCTTCTTCTCAAATGCCGCTGTCAGCGTTGTCCCTCGCCGAGCCTCTGCAACTCCCTGACTCGCCGCTCGGCAAACTCCCTCCACTCCCGATACCTTTCATAGCGACCTTCCGTTTGGATGGCCTGTTGATAGAGCTGGAGTGCCTGATCTTTTTGCAGGAGATACTTGTCCAGGATGCGCGCCGCTCGGAACCTGGCGGGATAGACCCCGTCGGGGTCCCATTCATAGGCGGTTTGGTAATATAACAGAGCGGCTGTGTAGTCTTTGAAATACTCATAGATGACGCCCGCCCTGTAAGCGGCATCGTCGATTTTGTCGCTCGAAGGATGCCTCTTTATCAACTCGTTGTATCGAGCCAGCGCCAGACGCAGAGAATTTTCATCCTTCAAAATGGCCAAGTCCAAACCGGGAATCAGTCCGGCTTGCCTCTCATACGTCTCCGCTTCACTGTAGAGGGCGTCGGCAGCGGGAATCGAAGCGACCGGCTTGGCATTGGGAGGGATGATCTCCGGCCCGGCGATGTAGTTGTACTTGACCATCGTATCATACGACTGCAACTCCCGCCGGACCCACTGCATCTTCGCATTGTTGCCGACTCGCCCGTAGTAGGTTTCCAGCGCTTGAAGACTCTGGCGATACGCTTGCCGGTTAACGGCGACCTGTTCGACAAGATCGGCCTCGCTCGTGTCGGAAATATCTATAACACTGGCACTTGCGACTGTTTGGCTCGGGCTGACCGGTATTATGTGACTACTGCCGGGGGCCGGGCCTTGACATCCGATAAAAGCAGTTGATAAAACGATAAGTGCCCACGTGCAAGCTATTCTCGCCATGATGGCCTCCTTTCTATCCAAAATCAGCATTCAATCCATTTCGTCCGTCACGGACATTTTACCTATTTATCACCTTTGAACTTGTCCGTCAAGAACAAACAACAAAAAATCTTCGCTGAAACGCCCCTATTCCTTTCTCACTATTGATAACAACCTGTTTTTTCGGACCTGTAATACAATCACCGGCCGGCCATGCGGATTAGCCCGGGCGCAACAGCCGGGCACCCAAGCGGCGGCAAGCGCATCCGCTGACGGAAGGACAAAAAGGATTTGACTCAGCCGACCGATTCGGGTATAATAATATCCGGTAAATGCGGCGGTTTGACCGTAAGAAGGTTGTCTGGGGAATCGTCGCTTCAATATGCTTTTCTCGTCAAGTTCCGTCTGGTTGGGACTTGACCGAGGGGGGTTTCATAGCGACTTATTAGGAAGAGGTGAGATGAAAACGAATCGATTACTGCCGGCGATTCTCTTTGCAATTTGCATCTTGTTCTTACAGACCGGCTGTGAAGAAGAAACTGCCGAGATCCAACAGCTTAGCCCCGATTGGTTTGATCGTTTCCCGATACAGGCTCAGCAAAGCCAAACACCCAAAGCCCGCCCATCGGTGGTAAAGAAGGCAAAAATCGTGTTCGATGAGGTCGTTCACGATTTCGGAGTAGTCGCTCCCGAAACGTCGAACTCTTGCGAGTTCAAGTTCAAGAACGCTGGAAACGACGTTCTGAAAATAGAGGACATCGAAAAAGCCTGCGGCTGCACTCCCTTCCTCCTGGACAAAGACGAATATGCGCCGGGCGAAAGCGGGACGTTGAGAGTGAACTACGTCACAGACACGCAACTCGGTCCCACCACGAAAGAACTAACCGTCATCAGCAACGACAGCGAGAACCCGGAGATCACGCTGGCCGTTAAGGCAACGATTCGGTCGAAAATCGACTACGAGCCGAAAGCGTTGGATCTTGTCCTAAAAGGTGACAACGGAGGATGCCCGCCTCTGACGATTTCGAGCGTGGACGGGCAACCCTTTTCGATAAGCTACATCATGTCGACTGCGGATTGCATCACTGCTGATTTCGATCCTTCCGTGCAAGCGACGAGTTTCACGCTCCAGCCAAAAGTGGATATGGCGAAATTGGAGACCGTGTTGAACGGCGACGTCGAGATCGGTCTGACCCATCCCGGATGTAAGAAGATCACAGTGGCTGTGAAGACCCTGCCGAGATTCACCATCAGCCCGACCTATCTGAGCGTTCGCGGCGCCATACCACAAGGGACGATCACCAAGAGGATCCGGATCATCAACAACTATGGCGAGACTT
Source organism: uncultured Pirellulales bacterium (assembly GCA_964475805.1). Lineage (GTDB taxonomy): Bacteria > Planctomycetota > Phycisphaerae > Sedimentisphaerales > Anaerobacaceae > JAFGTG01. The sequence continues at coordinate 2,550 of CAYZAH010000367.1, forward strand.
TCAGCCTCGACAAGGCGATCTCGGAAAACAGCAGTATCAGGGTGGTGCGCAACACAGTCCTGCCCGGTAATCGCGGCTACGAGCTCGAGGTGGAAATAACTCCTCCGGCAGTCGAGGGCAGAACAAGGACCTTCTCTGATAAACTGTCTCTCGGTCTTGTCGGCGGCTTCCAATTGCAGGTACCGTGCTACGTCTCCTATGCAAGACTCACCGCGGCAGATAGGGAAGCGGCAAATGGAGAATGTAAGGTTTGCGGAGCCAAGATTATCGATCCGAGAACGGGCAAGATCACTTACGCGAACCCCAAGGCAAAGGACGGCTCATAAACCATTCTTGGTTTTTGATTGCAGCATCGTAGCGAGGCCTTCCCGGCCGTATGTCCTGCCGGCGTCCCCCGCCAGGGACCCCGTGGATTTGCCGGCGGAAAGGAACAAAGGCCGGATGCCCTCACCGCACCACAATTCATAAATCATAAGCGGACGAGTGCTTTCTCGAAATCGGCCACTTTGGGTGGTTTCTTCCCTTTGCCAGCCAGGATCTGGTGACCTTCGCTTTCCAGACGTAAGGCGTGCGCCTCGACGCCTCCCGGGAATTTGGGATTCAAGCTCCCGTCCGGCTTCACCACCCGCCAGTATGGTGAGATGCGCTTCTTCCCCTCTGCCAGGTCTTCCTCGGCCGCCTGAGCAATAATCGTCAGAAAAATCCCCATCGTCATAGGACACGTAGAATCCACGTTGAACTGGGCGGCCAGATGTTCCCTGAGCTGGGCCACGGTAACGAGCGTGCCCTTTCTCACTTTCCGCACCAGCTCATCCACCATTAAGGGTGCCGGAATCAATACCCGCTCGCCTCCCATCTGCTTTTGCCAGTTCGGAGGAACGGAAACCACTTTCGGCAACTCCACGGGAGGATTCTCCAGCTTCTCCCGCCCACTCTTGCGCCGCCTCGATTTGCTCGCCATGTCTCCACCTCAAACCAGACAACCGTGTCGTCAATCCTAAACGTCCAAAAGCCGACATAAATACTACCGGGCATCCCGCCGCTCGTCGCCTCCAAAATCAGCACGGGTCATAACAAAATTTTCATCTTTTTCCGAACTCTTGACAGTCCACCCCAGTATGATATACTTGTATTAGTTATCATAGTACAATTGTGGATATCCGCCAATGCAGATTCGGATAGACAACGCTTCGGGCAGAGCCGTTTACCAGCAGATCGTCGATCAGGTCAAGCGGGACATCGCGCTGGGCCGGCTGCTCAAGGATGAAAAGCTGCCCACGGTCAGACAGTTAGCCCAGCAGCTTGCCATTAACCCCAACACGATCGCCAAAGCCTACCGCCAATTGGAGCAGGAAGGGATTATCGTAACGCGGCCGGGCACGGGGGCCTTCGTGGCAAGCCTCGATAGCCAACTGAGCCGGGCCGTTAAGAAGAAAGTCGTCTCGGAAGAACTCGAACGGATCGCCGTCGAGGCGTTTCACATGCAAATCGACCGGCAAACCCTTTTAGATTGGTTCAACAACGCCGCCGAAAAATTCAATTTGCCGGGGAAGGAAGGATAGAAATTGTTCACAAAAACACCTCCAGAAACAACGGACGACGCACAGGAAGCCGTGGTGGAATGCGAGGGGCTCACCAAGGTTTACAGTAGCGTGTGGGCTGGTCGCTCTAAAGCGGTCTGTGCTCTGAGGGATGTTTCGCTGTCGGTCTCCAAGGGTCGAATCGTGGGCCTGATCGGGCCGAACGGCGCGGGCAAGTCAACGTTGTTGAACCTGATCGCCGGACTCATTCTTCCGAACGAAGGACGCATCTCCATTTGCACGCATCCGGCCAGATCCATCAAGGCAAGACGATGTCTCGGCTACATGCCCGAGTTCCCCATGTTTCAGGGTAGCTACTCTGCACGCGCGGTTCTGAAATATCACGGGGCTTTGCTGGGCCTGTCTCGCCGCCAGATCAACGAAGAGGTGGACAGGACGATGGAGCTCATGCGGTTGCAGGAGTTCGCCGACAGGCCTTCTTCGGGCTTCTCCCAGGGCATGAGGCAACGCCTGGCCCTGGCGGTCGCGATGATGAACAACCCGAAACTTCTGCTGCTCGACGAGCCGAGCAATGGTCTCGATCCCATCGGCATCATCCAATTGCGCGACGTGCTAAAGCAGTCAAGAGAGGCCGGGACGACCATCATTGTCAGCTCCCACCGCCTCGAAGAATTGGGAAAGCTGACGTCCGACTACATCTTCCTATACCGTGGACAGATCGTCAGTTTTGACGACAGAGTCGTCTCCGGGAAGACGGGGCGTTTACGAATCGGCGTCCTGTCCGGAGGACATCACGTGGCTGAAAAAGTCGTGTCGCCCCATGAGCTGCTCGACGTATCCGAAACGGAACTGGCTCT
>CAYZAH010000368.1:0-4945 GCA_964475805.1 uncultured Pirellulales bacterium
AAAACAAACCCAATTCTCTACCGCCGAGAACGCCGAGGCCGCAGAGAAGGAGTATTTGTAAGACCTTAGAACCAATATAGACAATTTCTCGGCGAGCTCCGCGAACTCTGCGGTGAAAAAACAAACCCAATTTCAGAAAGGTTTTGCGATGACCTGACTTTAGGCCGGATTTTCAAGATTTATATGGGCTATTACGCTTCGTCATTCGGTTGTGGGGCGCGACAGGTACAGTACGGCGTCGCGCGGGAATGATCTGGGTGGCGTGAAGCGCTGGGCTTTCTTGCCGGCGGTGATGGGGCGCGCGGCTGATGCCTCGCCAGCCGTGACGTCGAACCATTCGACGTTGAAGCGGCCGGACGCGGCTGAGAGGTCGAGCGTGAACGGCTTGCCATCGGGGTCGAAGACCAGGTATTCCACGCCGGGATTGGCCAGGCAATAGCCCGTGGACGACAGAGCGCCTTGCGGCGTCATGGCCGCCAGGTCCATGCGTTCGGCGTATCGGCGCGTGTCGCCCATCGCACGGCGGAGGGCCTCCCATTTGGACGCCTTCTTTCGGCCGTCGATGACGCCCTTCGGGAGCGGACTATCCCCGACGTCGTCGTAGGGGTCCATGAAGATCGGATTCAGGCCCCGGCAGAAGGACTTCCACACCCAGACTTCGGAGCCGCCGATGCCCCACAGGTGGTCCGTATCGCTGATGACGACTTTGCTGCCGTCGGCGGGCGGCGGGTCGAATTTGTAGTCCTCCCGGCCCTCGGCCCTCGGCGAGACCGCGTCGGCAGGACCGTCGAAAAGGTTCGCGTTGGAACCGGGATCGCTCGCGTCCCACTGAAACGTCATCAGGACCGGGTGCTGCTTCGGCTTGCCCCGTTCGTATTTCTTGATGAACTGGATCATGTGGTATTGCCACTCGGTCGATGCTCCGTCGAGCTCGTTGCCGATCTCCCAGAGGACGTTGTCGAGATCGTTGACCGCGTCGATCACCCGGCGGACGTAGGCTTCCTGTATCCGTGTTATCGCGGGGATGGCCAGCGTATGAATCTCGTTGCCCTTCTGGTCGCCGTTCGGGTCTCCGTCGATGCCGTTGATGTTGTTGGCCCGATTGAAGGGATGTCCCGCCCAGGGATTTCCTTTGGATGGGTCCGTGGTCCTGCTGGTTTTTTGCGAGACGCTGAAGCCTTGAAACAGCATGACGGAAACGTAAATGCCGCGCTGCCCGGCGACGGCGACGCGGTTCCGCAAGCGGTCGAGGAACGCCTGGTTCACGGCGTTCAGGTCGTAGCGCGGGTAGCCGTCCAGGGCGTTGCCGGGTCCCGTCCGCAGAAAGCACGTGGGTTCCCAGCGGATCCGCTGGAGGTGACCATGACTGTACGAAGTGTGCTCCCACGTCCACAGCCGGATGAAATTGTGGTGGTACTGTTCGAGAAAATCGAGGTATCGCAGATAGTCGAAATCCGGTGTCACGCCACGGTAGCCACCATCCTGCAGATTGGCCCAGGTGTGGGAGCCGGTAAGGTAGATGGCTATCTTTCCGTCGGTTGTGAAATAACGCGGATTACCGGCAAGTACCCGAAGCGGTCCCGCGGCGGTTTGCGCTTTCGCCCGCGAAGGAATGAGTACAACACTGATTCCAAATATCAGACAACCCACAAGATGCAGACGCTTTTGCGGCATGATTAAATCTCCACTTTCTGTTTCTTTTGAGAGGATTTGCATGATTCACATGGGATTTACCTAAGACGTGATTGAAAGTCGTATTCACCGGCGGCGACTTCGAAGATTGCCCGGCTGGGATTCTCGCTCGCCTCGTGAGCCGGTTCCATGCGCAGGAAATGGATGCCTTGGACCTGACCCACGGGCCTGCCGCTTTCGGCTACGTCTTGGGAACTTGCCGCTGGGACGACCACTTCGGCTGTCGCATTCGAGGGGACGGTGACGTGCCAAAGGAAGTGACTATCTTCGATTCGCCAGCGGCTTTCGATTCGGCCGGAAACGCTGTCATAGTAGCCCGAGGCGCTCGTCAGATCGCCGACAGGCTCCGGGCGGAGCAGCAAATGTTTGAAGCCAATCGAATCGGGTTTCTGGCGAATGCCGAGGATTGAATTCTGGAACCATTCCTGGATGTGGCCGAACATGCAATGGTTCATCGATGAGCCGGGCTTGTCCCATCGTTCGGAGAGAGTTTTGAAACCGAGCTTGAGCATGTGGCCGTAGCCGGGCGCGTCGGTTCGGTTGATCATTCGATACACTAGGTCGGAGCGGCCGCCGTCGGCCAGTGATTGCACGAGCATTCGGAAGCAGACTTCGCCCGTGCTCTGGCGATACTGTGCTTGTTCAAGTTTCGTCACGAGATTAGCTAACACGGCCCGGCGGTCCTCTTCCGGGACAAGGCCGAAGTAGAGCGCCGTGGCTAAAGACGCCTGCGAGCCCGTGGCGACGGAGTGCTCGGCCGGTTTGTAGTAGGCTTTCATGAAATCCCGCTGGACTTGTCGTGCGAGCTTGTCGAATTCGGTCACGTCGGAGCTGTTTCCGATTTTTTGTGCGACGCGTTTGAGGATTCGGGTGTCATCGTATAGGAACGCCGTGGCAGTCAGCTCCGCCGGGGTAAGCTGTGATGCGCCGCGGTGACCCTGCTCCGGCGTCCAATCGTACCAATCACCGAGACCCGGCTTGACCAGCCCTTGTTCGTTGCGCGTCGAGGCCAGATAGCGGACGTATCGTTTCATTGTCTCGTATTGCTGCACTTCGGTCGTCTCATCGCCGTACCATTTGTGCAGCAGATTCGGCAATTGCACGCATGCACTGCCCCATTCGGGCGATTCGAAAAAACCTCCTTTGAATCGCGTGTACTCCGGGGCGATGTCGGGAACCAGGCCGCTATCCAGTTGTGCTTCGGTCGTGTCCCGGCAGATCTTCTTATACAGATTGTGAACGTCGTAGTGATAGGAGATTGACGGGCCCATCAGGTGAGGCACTTCCAGCCAGCCGAGCTTCTCACGGTGTGGGCAGTCGGTGATCACGCTTTGAAGGTTGCTGCGCACCGACCGGTCGATCATGGCGTTGATCTGATTGAACAACGTGTTGGAGCACTCAAAAGCGCCGACTGGTGTTGCCGAGCTTGTGAGAAATTCGCTTCCGGCTTCCAACAGCACCGGCTTCTGTGCTTCGCTGTCTGCATCCTTCGGCCGGACCACGCCTGAGACGTATAGATACTGGAAGCTGAAATACGTGAATCGCGGCCGGAAGATCTCCTCGCCGTCGCCCTTGAGGATATAAGTATACGTGTGGCCTCCATCAGTCAGCCACGGCTGACCGCGTTTTTCAGCACATGTGATGAATACTCGGCTGCCGGACCGGCCTCTGACCTTTATCACGGGCCGAGCGGACAGGTTCGTCCCGCAATCCACCTCGTATTGACCGTTTTCAAGATGTTGAAACGATACTCCTGGCAGATAGTCGGCCACTTTGACGGGCGGGGCGTACTGCGCGACAAGCTTGCCACCGGGACCGTCGCAGACTGTAACCGGCGACCACTTGCTGTCGTCGAAGCCTGGGCCGTCCCAGCCGGGCTGCTCTCGCCGGGCGTCGTAGTCCTCGCCGCCGTAGATGCACGTGAACAGGATTGGCCCCAGCGCGCATTTCCATGATTCGTCTGAGACAATGGTTTGGGTTGAGCCATCGGTGAAAGTGACGTGCATTTGGCAGATAAGCTTCGGCGGGCCGAACGTGTCTTTGAATTTGGTATAGCGTCCGCCGGGGACGTTGTACATGCCATTGCCGAGCATGACGGCGATGGCGTTTTCGCCCGGCTTTAGCATTCGAGTGACATCGTATGAGCTATAGAGGCACGTTTTGCGGTAATTGGTCCAGCCCGGGTCCATCTCGCGGTCCCCCACGCGCCGGCCGTTGATTCTCAGTTCGTAGTGTCCCAGGCCGCAGATATGAATGGTCGCCTGTTTCACTGGCTTGTCGAGCTGAACAGATCTACGAAAAATGGGTAGCGGATCTTTATCGGTTCGATTCGCGGTAATCCATTTCGCTTGCCAATCGACGGTCCCAGTCCGTTGCAGACCAATCCCCTTGGCGGCGAGGGCCCGCCTGGGGATGGCTCGCGCCGTATCTTGCCCTTGTACTCCGGCGCAAATCGCTAAACCTATCATGCCGATGAAAAGGACGACATGAAACAACCGAGACAAGCAAAGCGGGCCGGAACGGGCCGGCGTAAAGCCGGAACCTGAATGCCCTCGATTATGATTGCGCCGTATGATTATGGATTGCCTTGCCATTTCTCAAATTCCTTATCTGCCTTGAAATCACAAGGATTTCTGAAGGGATTCCTCTAATATCGTCCGAGACGATTCGCCAGGGACACCATCTTTTTGAGTCGTTCGGGTTTAACGTGAGGCGCGACGCTGCACGCGGAGGAGAGAATGTAGCCGCTCCCGGGCTTGCCGATTCGGATTCGCTCGGTCACGGCTTTCTCGAAAGTTTCGTCGTCGGCGTTGAGCATCTCGTTGACGGCGTCGAGATTGCCCTTGAAGAAGAATCGCTCGCCGTACTGTCTCTTGGCGTCCTCGAAATGCACCGTTCCGAGCGGCGGTGGGTCCAAGGTGTCGATGCCATCGACCGCGGTTCGGCCCATCAGGTCCAGGCGGTCGCCGATCGCGCCGCACGTGTGTACGTAGGACTTCAAACCATGTTGGCGTATGGCTTGGTAAATCTGATCCTCATAAGGGACGACGAATTCTTCATACATCGTCCGGCTGATAAAGCCCGCGCCGGCGAATGCCGAGCTAACCAGAATCGCATCCGGCCGGCAGGCGGCGTACAGTTCCACCTGGGCCAGCGCGTGTCGCGTCAGAACCGTGAGAACCTCGTGACATTTGCCAGGCTCATCGATCAGAGCAAAAAGGGCCTGCTCGTAGCCGAACAGCTCCAGGAGGTG
>CAYZAH010000369.1:0-4940 GCA_964475805.1 uncultured Pirellulales bacterium
GCGTCCACAATATGGCTGAACAAGACCTTCTCCGGTGACATTCGTGTAGAGTTCGATGCCCATATCCTTGCGTCCGACAGTGACAAGAACAACATCAACTTCTTCTTTTTGTTCTCCGATCCTTCGGGCGCGCCGTTGGAGCAATCGAAGCAGAAACGAGGCGATGGGAAATACGGCAAGTACCACGAGCTGAACGGCTACGTCTTCACGTTCCTGGCCAACGGCAATCCCAATAAGGCACGGTTTCGACTGCGCGACGATCCCGGATTCAACCTCCTCCAAGAGAACTTCGCCTACGAATGTAAACAGAACAAGACCTACCACGTGACGGTCACGAAAAAGGATAAAAGGATCACCTACGCCGTGGACGGTGTCCTCTACCTCGATAAGAGTGGCGATGAGATCAATCCCGAACACACATCAGGCATTGTCGGTCTTCGAACCTGGCACACGGACTTGTGGTGGGACAATCTGAAGGTCACGCAACTATAGCACCGAAAATCCAGAAGTTCAAAAGGACCACAGATGATCTACAACTCGTCACGCAACCAAAAGACCGCAATGTACCTTTGCACGATCATCCTGCTCTCTGTGTCCATGACGTGCTTGGCAAGAGCAGCACAAACTCGCCCTCTGCCCCAGGCCATCCACCCAGCGACAAGACAAACGGCTCAACCCTCGGACAACGCCGCGCTCGAAATCAATCCCCCCTCACTTCTGTGGCCGGTGCAGAAAGGAAAAGACGTCCGCTATCGGATTCGTCTCTCACAGGACCCGGCATTTGGCCCCGACAAAACGATCAAATCCGATGAATTGCGCTGGGCTATTTTCAATCCGCATGCGCGACTCACACCTGGCACGTGGTATTGGTCCTATGAGGTCTTGAAAAATGGGAGAATCCAGGAGAAGTCGCAGACCTATCGCTTCGTCGTTTCCGATTCAGCCAAAACTTATGTGACGCCGGCGCCAAAGCAAATGCTCTCCGCCTGCCCGCCCGGCCACCCTCGAATCCTCATAACGACCGCCGAGATTGGTGCTTTCCGTCAGCGTATGAAAAGCTCATCACAAGCTAAGTTGATTGTCACCGCCGCCGACAAGCTCATCGGGCGCGAGCCGCCGCCGGAAAGCTCGGCAATACCCCAACAAAAAGGCAAAAACGCGTACGAGCAAAAAAATTACGCCAAATGGGCCAGCAAGGCTCTGGGAAACAGGCTCTCTCAGGCGGCAGAGACTCTCGCCAAGGCTTATATCATCACGGGCGACAGCAAGTATGGACAACAGGCGATTCATTACGCGACCCACGTAGCCGGGTTTGATCCCGAGGGTGTCACCGACCGCAGAGTAAGTGATTTTGCCGATGGAGCGTGCCTTCGGGCCATGGTCGTGCCATACGATTCTTGCTTTGAATTGCTGACGCCTCAGGAGAAATCCGAGCTTCGAAATGCCATCATCTTCCGCGCCGATAGGATGTTCAACAGTTGGCGGAACAACCTCGAAACCAGAGTCTTCTCCGCCCACATTTGGCAACACATCTTGCATGAATTTACGGAAGCTGCGTTTGCCACGCTGGGCGAGGTCGAGCAGGCTGACCTATGGGCCTCTTACGTCTACGAGTTGTGGCTTGCTCGGGTACCTCTGTTGGGCGGCCAAGACGGCGGCTGGGCAAACGGCAACAACTACTTCGGCACGAATTTCGTCACCCTCATCTCGATCCCCACTTTCTTTAAGCAGCTCACCGGTGCAGACTTTTTCGCTCATCCCTGGTACCGCAACACGATCTACTACATGATCTACACGTGGCCGCCCGGTTCGGCTCCCGATGGCTTCGGCGATGGGTGTGAAGGAAGGCAGTCGCCGCCCGTATCCCGGCTGGCGTTCGCCGACCTTCTCGGCCGACATTTCGGCGATCCTTACGCCGGATGGTACGTCCACGAATCGCTCAAGTCGCTCCGAACCAAACTCGAAGCCGATGGTTCTCTAAGATGGCTCCGACTGCGAGCCGGGAACGATTCTCCGGCGCCGGTCAGCAAGTCGTTCGATTTGCCTCAGGCCCGGCTGTTCAATGCCATCGGTGAGGTGGTTATGCACACGGACCTTGCCAATCCCAGCAAGAATCTCATGGTGGCCTTCCGTTCCAGTCCTTTCGGGTCTTTCAATCACGCTCATGCAGATCAAAATTCTTTCAACATTCTCTTCGGGGGAAACCGCCTGTTCGCCAACTCCGGCTATTATATTGCCTACGGCGACGATCACTTTAATGGGTGGTATAAGCACTCGCGCGGACACAACACCATCTTGATCGACAACAAGGGACAGTCCGTGGGGACCCCGGATGGATACGGCGGGATCGCCCGATACCTGCACGGCCAACGGATCACTTATTGCCTCGGCGACGCCTCACACGCTTATGGCGACGCCGGGCTGACCCTCTTTCGGCGGCACGTTGCGTTCCTGAGACCTTCGATTGTGGTCATATACGATGAACTCGAAGCCGATCACCCTGCCCAGTGGTCCTGGTTGCTGCACTGTCCGGACAAAATCACAGCCGACCCGTCTAAGAACCGCTTGGCCACGACAGGTTCGTCCGCTCACAGCCGGGTCGATTTCTTTGCGGCAGTTCCCTTGACTTTCGATGTTAACAATCGCTTTGACCCACCGGCCCTGAACTGGCGAAAGAAAACTTCCGGGGGTCGCGTCATCCAATATCCCGACCAATGGCATGCGACTGTATCACCGGTGGAGAAGGCCGGGAAGATGCGCTATCTGGCCATCATTCAGATATTGGACAAAGAGGATGACCGCGTTTTCGATTCGTCTGAGATGCTCGACGCTCAAACCGTTCGGGTGGGACCCTGGTCGATTGCCGCGGAGCTCGATCCGGCTCGATCCGCTGCTATGGAGATCAAGAGCAGCGATCAAAAAGCGGGACTCGCAGTAAACGAAGGCTCACTCACTCTCGGAACTGAAAGACACGCCGCGACCCGGCCGGATAGCTCCATCCTCATAGAGAAGTTGCCCGACCGAGAGATCGTCCGTGAATCGACCGACTCGTTTCCGTGGTGATGACGACTCATTGCTGACTGCAATCGAGAGCTTTTTCGCTGCTGTACGACCCAGTGTTCTTACGGCCGGAACGTCAAATTCTCGACGGCGATACCGTCGTCATTGGTGATACGCAGGTACAGACCCCAGTTGAATTCGGTGTTGCAGACTTTGATGAGAATCGTGTTCTCGCCCTTCTTGATCTGGACGGGCACAATATCAGTGTCCGGCGAAGCGGAACGCTCCCCGTTCTTGGAGAGGATTTTCTCGCCATTGAACCAAAGAGTGGCTGTGTCATTGCTGCCCAGGCGAATCTGCGCCGAGCGAGCTTGCGGGCTGGTTGCCGTGCAGTACGCATAGGCACAAACCCAATCACTTGGTGACAAGTGGTCCGCGAAGTCCAGGTATCCCGTAGGATCCGTCGAGAGCGTTCCCCATCGCACCTGGCCGGTGCTGCCGGCGTACGATCCATTCAAGTCGATCTGTTTTTCCGGCGCGAAGACCTCATTGAAGATATCGATTCCCTTGCTCCCGAATGGGCCGATCACTTTGAACCGCTCCACAAAACCCAACATGCGCACAAACTCGGCCGATTCATGCCGCCTGACCTTCTCGCCCATCTTCCTTACTCTGCCGGAAGGCATCCATTTCTCTTTCAGGACGGCTTTGAATTCATCCAACCGATCATCCACGGGCAACGTTGAGTTGCTTAGCTTGCCGTAGCGGGAAACGTCCTCCGGCGTGAAATGCCACCACGTGGCGCCGTGACCGTAGATCCAACAATACTCCCCGCTGCCCAGCAACATCCCGGCGTACTGGTTGCGGAAGTCTTCAAGCGAGTAGTTGCTGCTCTTGTCCGCATAAGAGCCGACGAGTTGATCTCCGAATTCTTCGACGCGACCACTGTAGCCTATCCGGTTCCCATCCTTGTCCCGGATGTCTCGATAATATCCGAGCGGCCACCCACCCAGAGCGATGGAACATCTCTGCTTCCAATATTTCGCCGTTGATTCATCCAGATTGTCCAAAATCTTGGTCTCCAGACTTTGGACGTAGTGAATCAGGCCGAGCGTCGAGACCATTTTGTAGGAATGTTCCGTTAGAAGATGAAGCCCGCCGGGTGCGTTCGCTTCCGCCATGCCGTTAACCATGCCGACGAAAAGGTCCGTTGCCAGCGGTCCGTAATAGCGAATACCCTCGGGCAACGTCAGGAACACCATATCCGGGTAACTCTCTAACATGGCCTGCACCAGATCGTGCCCTCGCGTGACAGCCGCCTCGCGCAGCTCGGTTTGTGTGTATCCCTGATAATCGTATCCCTCCCAATCCAAGTTGTATTGCTCACCGACGTACTCGATATCGAGGGCGATACCCCGGCAGCCGGTCATTTTGGCAAAGCGAGCAGCCTGGCGAAAATTCTCGTCGCACTTTTCCCAGGCGGCGTCATCGGTCCAGAGAGGAACGTGGCTGTAGAAGGCGACCTTGATAAAATTGTCCGTGATTCCCTGTTTGCGACATGCGTCATTGCATGCCTTGACCTTTCGGAAGGTCTGATCGTCCTCGCCACGCGTCGTGGCGTCACCATCGGTCGCCCAAACGTCACTCGACCAGTCGTGCATGATGCGCGACAGCAGAAACCCATTGAAGCCGGTCGCCTTCCATTCTGCCGCCGTATCCTGCAAGTACTCCGGCGTAATCGGGCTAAAGAGCAAGGTGTGCGGCTTCGTCGTTTCCGCCCTCGTCACGCAGCCGCAGATTAGCACAATACTCATGAATGCCAGCCGTAACGTCCTCATGATCGCTCCCTAATGAAAACCCTTCAAGAGACTATTCTCAACAATGGATGATATATGGCGCCGGCTCACGAGTGTCAACGATGAAAGCCTGTTCCGCGCCCG
>CAYZAH010000370.1:0-4915 GCA_964475805.1 uncultured Pirellulales bacterium
TGTGTGTTCCTTTGGTCTGAGTCATTCTACCACCTCTCCCACGTTGTCTTATTGCTTAGAGTCTCCTCATGTTACGTCTATATCGGGAGATTCGCAGGTCTTGTTAACCTGCGCCGAACACGCCAGTTCGCATTTCGCCATAATTGGGTCTGAAAACAAGCAAAATAAGCAAGAAAATATAACCTGAAACCACGCAAACCGTGCTCTTATCGGAGAACGTCCGACAAGGTCTGTCATGAAGAACCACACATTACGTGTGATCCCCCCTGTCCGCAATGCTGATCGGCACCCACTCCCACAAGGCACCGGTGGAAATCTCCCTTGGCCGATTCGGCATTTATCGCGTTGAGGTGTCCAACGGTCGCCGCTGAGTTGTGTTCGCCCCAACATCAACGAACCGGCCATTTCTTGTCGAATCAGCCCGAGTTTGCGAGTTCTCTTGGGTGATCCTCATAAAGTCCGCCATTCAAAGCGCCGATGATGTCGAATATGAAGCAAACCGTTAATCGACGAAAGGCACCGCGATTGCGATATCGGGTAACCGTCCACTTCTCGGACATTTCCTCGGACGGCCACAAAACATTCGAAGGCCAAATGCTGGACGTCTCCAGCGGGGGACTGGCATTCAGGCATTACGCGGACAAAAACTGTCCACATAAGGGTCAGCAATTGCTGACTCGTTTCAGCATCCCGAATTCCGAAGCCAACGACTGCTCGATGATGGAATTCACCCGTACCGGCCGCGTTCTGAGGGTCCAACAAGTGAATCCGACTCTTCGTAACATCGCTGTACGCTTTGACGAACCCCTGCCCGTCGGGCGTGTATTCTTCGATACCATCGGTTTGTTTCTCTTCAACTCGAAGGATCGAACCAGGTCGACCGAAGATGGCACCGAAATCGAGAAAGACCAATCTCTCGAATCAATGTTAGAGCAACGGATTGAGGAATTGGAGCACGAGCTTGCTGAACTCCGCCAGTTGCGACGCCAGCATACCCCGCCCGGCAGAACAACCTCGTCTTGAAACGCGGCTGAGACTCCAAGTCTTTGACTCAACACGTTCCTCAATAGTCACCGCTCACGCGCCGGTGGAATGTAGAGCCTCTTCCACCCTGCCTGCAGTTGTCACGCAAAAGATCGGGATCATATTTGCATTGACATTCGCGGCATGAGCCGTCAATATGTTAGACACCGAACACGAATTCGGTTGTCGGTGACCGGACCGGTCAGAAACGTGGGGCGGGCTGGCAAAGGACACAACGGGAAATGTCAGATCATCGCTCCTGCAGAAACCAGAAACTTGAAAGGAAGATCAGATATGGCACAGAAGATAGCCAAACCTCGGAAAAAACGTGTTCTGCTCGCGATTCCAGCCGTTCTCATTCTATTGGCTCTTTTGTTTCCTCTAAGCAACCTTGTCTTCCCGCCGCAGAGGCCCGCACTGGCCTCTGCAAAAATGCAGGATGTGTCCTTTCAAAAGGCCGGACCCATTTTGCAGCACAAGTGCGTGGACTGTCATTCAACGCACACGGCCAAACCGTGGTATTTCTCAATGCCCGTGGCCAAGACCATGATCTCGCAGGACGTTGACGCGGGAGTTGAAGCGTTGGATTTTACCGATGCGCTGTTCACGGATAATGACGCCTTCTCACAGATCCAATTAGCTAAGATCGAGTCCGTCATGTATACAGATACCATGCCACCCATGCGGTACGTTGTAATGCACTGGAACGCCTCAGTCAGCCAGAGCGACAAAGACAACATCCGCTCCTGGGTAAAAGACGTCCGGGCGAAAAAGTACGCGTCGCCGAACGTCGCCAAGACTTTCGCCGGAGAGGTCGTTCAGCCGATCCCGTTGAGCGTGTCGGCGGATTCTCGGAAAGCGGAATTGGGAAATAAGCTCTTTCACGATAAGCGCCTGTCGGGTGACAATACGCTCTCGTGTGCCAGTTGTCACGCCCTCGATAAAGGAGGCACCGATCAGAAGCAGTTCAGCACGGGTGTCGACAACCAGCTCGGCGGCATCAACGCACCGACGGTATTCAACTCGTCTTACAATTTCCTTCAATTCTGGGATGGGCGGGCAAAGGACCTGGCTGAGCAGGCCGATGGACCCGTGAACAACCCCATCGAGATGGGCTCCAACTGGGAACAGGCTATTCCCAAAATCAAAGACGATGAATACTACACAAAGGCGTTTGGAGACCTCTACTCCGATGGCATGACGGAGAAGAACGTTCGCGACGCCATCGCCACGTTCGAGACGACACTGATTACGCCCAATAGCCGATTTGACAAGTACCTCATGGGCGACGAAGCCGCCGTGAATGCCGAGGAGATTCGCGGGTATCAGACGTTTCTATCCGCCGGCTGCACGTCGTGCCACTTTGGTGTCACGCTCGGAAGTACGAATTTCGAGAAGATGGGCCGCAAGAAAGATTATTTTGCCGATCGAGGGAAGATCGTCGAGGCGGATCAGGGCCGATTCAACGTAACCAAAAAAGAGCAGGACCGCCACAAATTCAAAGTCCCTACTCTGCGAAATCTGGCGGTGACCTATCCGTATTTTCACGATGGACAAACGAAAACTCTCCCCGACGCAATCGACAAGATGGCCAAATACCAGCTTGGCACATCGCTAAACGCCGGGCAGGCGAAGGACATCGAGAAATTTCTGCTGGCCCTGACCGGCGAGTATGACGGCAAACCGCTGCTGGAAACCAAAGCCGGTCTCTGAAACATCGCACCGGTTAGCCGCCATCAATCTGGATAAGTGAAAGGAGCGTTTCATGAACGTCAAGAAGATTCTCTGTTTGGCTATTTTGCTGTTTGCTACTGCGTCCATCGGTTTTGCTAAAGATCGACAAAAGAACGAATGGGCGCCCTTGTTCGATGGCAAGACTTTGAATGGGTGGTCGGTCCATAGCGGCTTTGCCAAATATCACGTCGAGGACGGCGCTATTGTCGGCACGACGGTCAAAGGCAGTCCCAATACGTTTCTTTGCACCGACCGGGAATACGGCGATTTCCTCCTCGAATTCGAAGTCTTGTTGGATCCCAGGCTAAACTCGGGCGTGCAAATACGCAGCAAGATCGCCAAGACCGAGAAGGTGTTCGTCTTCAACGGGCGCGACGGCGCGCCCCAAAAGCGAGTGATACCGCCGGACCGCGTCTACGGCTATCAGGTGGAGATCGCCACCGAGAAAGCTGGTTCGTCGGGGAGCATCTATGACGAGGCCCGGCGCGCCTTCATGCTCGCCAGCACGACATCGGACCCGGCGGCGAGCAAGGCGTTCAAAGACGGGCGATGGAACAAGTTTCGCGTCGAATGCCAGGGCGACAGAATCAGAACGTGGATTAACGACGTCCCTTGCGTCGATTTAAGGGACGGGATGACAAGCCGGGGAATCATCGGCCTGCAAGTGCACGGTGTGGGAGATGCCGGTCCGTATGAAGTGCGCTGGCGAAATGTTCGTATCCAGGCGGCCGACGAAGGCGTTGAGCCGCCGGTGATTTCTAATCGAACACGGGTGCTTCAATGCACACCCGCCTGGACCGGACCCCGAATGGAAGACGGCCGGCCGCTCGTTCCGGATGACATTCTCAAGAGAATGAAGAACGTCTCCATCACACAAGCCTGGAGTATCGTCCGAGGTGCGGGCTATCGCAACTGCTACGAAAACGCCGCCGGCTGGACGATCATGAATTCAGATGAGACGATTGTCGGACGGGTGCTGACCGCTCAATACATGCCATCGCATCCCGACTATAACCGTGGCATCATGCGCCGGGGCCGGGCCGAAGGCCGGATTGGAGGCTCCAATTCCTGGCCGATTGACATGTTGAAAAAGGGCGACGTCTACGTCGCAGACGGCTTCGGCAAGGTCGTCGACGGAACCCTCATCGGTGACAATCTCGCAAACGCCATCTACGCCAACTCCGGCAACGGCGTCATCTTCGACGCCGGCGTCCGCGACTTAGAGGGTATTGAAGAGATCAAAGGATTCAATGCTTGGTACAAAGGCGCGGACCCGAGTTTTCTCCGCGAGGTCATGCTGAGCGCCATCAACGTTCCAGTCCGTATCGGTAAGGCGCTGGCCTGCCCCGGCGACGTGGTGCTCGCCAAACGTGAGGGCATCGTCTTTGTCCCGGCCCATCTGGCCGAGAAGGTCGTGGTGGATTCCGAGGCCATTATGCTGCGGGACATGTTCGGGCATCAGCGTCTAAAAGAAGGCAAGTACACACCCGGGCAGATCGACAGCCGATGGTCGCCTGAGATTCAGAGTGATTTTCGAGGCTGGTTGAAAGAAAACATAAATAAGCTGCCCGTGCCCCGCGAAGTGATTGAAAACATGCTAAACTCGAAAACCCGGAATTGGTAGGCGCTGTAGGTGGGCCTAGCGCTACTGCTTTTTGACACGGAGACAGACTATGCTGAATGAACCCAAGATAACGTCACGCCCTGGGTATTCTCGGCGTTCCATACTCAAAAACATCGGCGCAGGCGCTGCGGGTC
Organism: uncultured Pirellulales bacterium; assembly: GCA_964475805.1. Classification (GTDB taxonomy): domain Bacteria; phylum Planctomycetota; class Phycisphaerae; order Sedimentisphaerales; family Anaerobacaceae; genus JAFGTG01. The sequence continues at coordinate 4,516 of CAYZAH010000370.1, forward strand.
TGAGCCTGGCGCACATGATCGGCGCGCCTATTGAAGAGCAGGTTGCCTTCGCCACGCAGAACGTCCGCCGAAGCTCCAGCCCCTCACAACTGAAGATCACCGATCTGCGTGTGGCGGTTGTCACCAGGGCACCGATGCGCTGCCCGCTGATTCGGATCGACACAAATCAGGACATCTGTGGCTATGGCGAGGTCCGCGACGGCGCCAGCGAGCGCTATGCCCTGATGCTCAAGAGCCGACTGCTCGGCCAAAATCCGTGCAACGTGGAACGGATATTCAAACGGATCAAGCAGTTCGGACATCACGGACGACAAGGTGGCGGTGTCTCGGGCGTGGATATGGCGCTGTGGGATCTGGCGGGCAAAGCTTACGGCGTCCCCGTCTATCAGATGTTGGGCGG
>CAYZAH010000371.1:0-4907 GCA_964475805.1 uncultured Pirellulales bacterium
CAAGGATGTAGTAAATGACGAAGTAGGGCAGCAAGGCCGGAGCGATCCCGACGTTCAGGCCTTGCCAGCGGGCCGTGGCCAGAGCCACCGCGCCCCAGAGACATACCACCGTCAGGCCGATGCCGACCAGCCCCATGATCTTGCCGGCCATGAGTTGGAAAGGGCTGACCGCCGAGAGTAAAACTTCGATCACCCGTGAGCTTTTTTCTTCGATAATGCTGCTGAGCATCTGCTGGCCCATCGTCATGATGCCCAGGAACAGAAGGTACATGAAGAAAAACGGAGTCATCATTCTGACGATCATGTCACCTTGTTTTTGGACGCGCTGTTCCTTATCGCTGGCGCCGACGTCGATCTCTTCGAGCGGCACGTTGCGGATTTCGTTCAGCAGTTTTCGCGGCAGCTTGTGCAGCTCGCATCGCTGGTTCTCGACGGTTGTGTGCAAGCAACCCTTTATCGCGCCAAAGACGCCGGCGTCCGCCGGTTTCGGCTGGTAGGTGTAGAGATGTATCTTGCCGGGTCCGGCCAGAAGGTCTTTATCGAGCACGATGTAAGCGTCCAGCTTGCCGCTGCGCAGCTCGGCCTTTGCCTGCTTTTCGACGGCTTCGAAGTCTCCGCCCGCCGGGAGATTCTGAACGAGGACTTTTCGGTTCGGGTGAGCTTCATTGTATCCGTCGAAAGAAGACTCGATTTGGTTCGAGAGCTGGTTCGTCAGGTCGGTCACGGCGACGTTCATTGGCGGACGGGCGGTGGCTGAAGGGCGATTGAGCCGCTTGGCGAAGAACACGATCAAACCGATCATGACCGGCAGCAACAAGATCGAGAGAATGAACGTCTTGGTCTTGGCCGTCTCGATGTATTCGCGCTGGGCGACTCTAAGCAGCTTCAGCATCGCTCCTGCCTACCAAATCCACGAAGATTTCATGCAGCGAAGGTACCTTCACTTCAAATGCCTGGACACGCACGCGATCCATTAGCAGCCGGAGCAATTCTTGCGGGTCGGCGCCGTGGGCGAGTGTGATATCCAGCCGGTTCCCATCAGATGTCACTTTCATGACTCTAGGCAAGTGCTCGATGAAGCCTGTCTCGCCTTCAAGTTCGACGGAAACGACGTCGGATTTCTGCCTGGACCGGATTCGATCCAGCCGGTCATCCAGAACGACCTTTCCCTTGTTCACCAAGAGAATGAATTCGCATAGCTTCTCCGCCTCGTGCATCACGTGTGTGGAAAAGATGATCGTCTTGCCCTCATCCCGCATTTCGAGAATGATGTCTTTAAGCAGGTCGGCATTGATCGGATCCAGTCCCGAGAACGGCTCGTCGAGGATGAGCAGTTCTGGATCATTGATCGCGGTGACGGCGAACTGCAATTTCTGGTGCATCCCGCGCGACAGCTCCTCGACCTTCTTATCCGCCCAATTCGCCAGGTCCACCCGCTTCAACCATTCCGGCACGCGCCGGGCCAGCTCATTGCTCGCAACGCCCTTGATCGATCCGAAGTACGCCAACACTTTGCGGGTCGTCATCTTGCGATAGAGTCCCCGCTCTTCGGGCATATACCCGATTCGGCTCTTGGCCTGCTCGACGGAGCGGCCCTCGAACAACGAAATCTGTCCGCTGTCCGGACGGATGATGTTCATTATCATGCGAATCGTCGTTGTCTTGCCCGCGCCGTTGGGACCGAGGAAGCCGTAAATAGCCCCCGCCGGGACCGTCACGTTGAGATGGTCCACGGCGTGGACTTCACCGAAAGACTTGCACACGTCGCCAAGCACGACTGCGTTCATACCCAACGATCCTCAAGTAATGTCGAAAGCCCGCGTCAGTTTCGTAATCTCGAAGATTCGCTGGAGATTCTCGTCCAGGTTGGACAGTTGCAGCCGGCCCCCCGACTCGCAAACCCGCTTGTGCACCCTAACCAAAAGGCCCAAAAGAGCCGACGTCATGAAGCTGACGTTACAGAAATTTAAGATCAGCTTGCCGGCCTCGTTCTTCTCGATGACCGGTTCCAGCGATTTCCTAAGCTCTATGATCTGGCCATCATCGACGATTCTCTCGTCGAGAAACGTTACAAACGTCACGTCTGTCCCGTATTCAACCTTTATTCTCGAGGACTTCTGTCCCATGAGCGTCTTCCTATCCAGAAACTTGTAGTAGTCGTCTGACAACCTCACGGCATATTAAACGTGGTTCCGGAGAAAGTCCAGCGCCGACTTGGTCTCTTTGCTTGCGGGTCTTGCGGGCGGGCGGGAGTCGCAGTAGAATCCTTACGACTATGTCTACGGAAGCGTTTCCGGCGGCTTGAGCGGCTGGCGGAGTCATAGCTTTTTGGAAGAAGGTGGGGCATCGCAGATGAAACATCAAGAATCAGATAACGGGATTTCCAGGTCTTCCCGGAAAATCATTCCCTGCTTAGTGATGTGCTTATTCCTCAGCGTCTTTTCCAGCCGGTCCATCGCCGGGCCAGGGGAGGGTGGCGATGGGTTGATCCGCTCGCCGGAACGGGGCTGGCCCCAGTGGCGCGGGCCGCGGCGGGATGGCATTTCAGATGAGAAGGGTCTGTTGAAGAGCTGGCCCGCGGAAGGGCCCAAACTGCTCTGGAAGATCGACGGCCTGGGAGCCGGATGGTCTTCGCCTGTTATCGTTGGCGACCGGCTCTACATCACGGGCGACATGGGGAATGACCTGGTGATCTATGCCCTCGGTCTCGATGGGACGATTCAATGGCGAGCAACGAATGGACGGGCATGGAAAGGCTCGTATCCCGGGGCTCGGGCGTGCTGTGCTTTCTCGGAGGGCCGGCTGTACCACATGAACGCCTACGGGCGCGTGGTCTGTCTGGAGGCGGACTCGGGCGACGAGCTTTGGGCCGTCGATATTCTGAAGCGGTTCGAGGGCAAGAATATCACCTGGGCGTTGAGCGAGTGTCTGTTGGTGGACGGCCCGCGTCTGATCGTCACGCCCGGCGGGAAAAAGGCGCTCATGGCCGCCCTGGACAAACGTACCGGCCGGACCGTCTGGACGACAGAGCCCCTCGGAGACGACAAGACGTCACACTGCTCGCCGATTCTCTTTCGCTTTGCCGGACGCCGGCTGATCGCCAGTTGCTCGTCGGCGCACGGCTTCGGCGTCGATGCCGACACGGGCAAGCTGCTCTGGACCGTCCCGCTGAAGAATCCGTACGGTGTGAACGTGGCTACCCCGGTGTACGGCTCAGGGCGCATATTCTACGTCACTCCGTACTCCGAGATGGGCAGGGCCTATCAGCTTCACGCAACGGACAAGGGCGTGAGCGCCGAGCACGTCTGGACGCATCCGCTCGACACCGTGACCGGCTCGGGCGTGCTCGTCGACGGCACGCTCTACGCGGCCGGCTACAGCAAGCATAAGTCCTGGTTCGGAGTTGACTGGCAGACGGGCCAGACGAAATGCGAGTTGAAGGACCTCACGACTGGAGCGGCTATCTACGCGGACGGACGGCTCTATTGCCTCGACGAGCGCGGGACTGTCGCTCTGCTGAAGCCGGACCCCGACGGTTTGAAGATCGTCGGACAATTTCGTCTGTTGGACAAACGTGTGAACGACGCTTGGGCACATCCCGTCCTGCTCGACGGCCGGCTCTATCTCCGCTATCACAACACACTCTGGTGTTATGATGTGAAAGAACATTGACGATATTTGGTGGCAAATCTAATGCGAACGGGAAGAACAACACTGTACGTGATAATCGTACTTGCTAGCTCAACAGGGCTACAGGCTAAGGCTTCGGATTCCACAGAAGCTCCGCGTGGCAGAGTAGAGCGAGACATCGTTTATGCCCAGGTGGGAGACAGGAAACTGCTTCTCGATCTTTACCTGCCTGCGAGATCTTCATCTCCGTTACCAGTTATCGTCTGGGTCCACGGGGGTGGCTGGCGGGGCGGCAGCAAAGGCTCCGGCGGCAGGGCACGTCCGATGGTCCAGCGAGGATACGCCGTCGTGGACGTCGGCTACCGGCTGAGCGGTGAAGCCCTGTTTCCCGCCCAGATCGAGGATTGTAAAGCCGCAGTGCGCTGGGTGCGGGCTAATGCCGGCAAATATGGTCTCGATCCCAACCGCATCGGTGCGTGGGGCAGCTCCGCCGGGGGGCATCTGGTCGCTCTGTTAGGCACGGCGGGCGACGTGAAAGGATTCGACACGGAGGTGAACGGTCAATATTCCAGCCGGGTGCAAGCCGTGTGCGACTGGTTCGGCCCCACGGACTTTCTTCAGATGGATGCGCACATGCTTAAGGGCAGCTCACTGGTTCACAACGCTGCCAATTCGCCTGAGTCTTTGCTGGTCGGAGGGCCGATTCAAAAAGAGCCTTACAAGTCGCTCGTGAAGAAAGCCGATCCAATCACCTACGTCACAAAAGACGATCCACCTTTCCTTATCATGCATGGTGACAAAGATATGTTGGTCCCGCTCCATCAAAGCGAGTTGCTTTACGACGCTTTGAGGAAAGTCGGCGTCGACGTCACACTTCACGTCGTAAAGGGGGCGGGTCACGGACTTGGGGGCGGTGAGGAAAGCCCTGCAAAGCTTTTTCAAATGGCCGCAAGGTTTTTCGACAAGCACCTGAAACCGCCTGCGGTGAAAACAGGACGGGTTCAACCGACTCATCCGAACGAGAAATACGGCGAGCACGAGAAACAAGCCTTCGATCTGTACCTGGTCGAGAGCGAGAAGCCCGCGCCGCTATTCATCTGGATTCACGGCGGCGGCTTTCGCGGCGGAGACAAGCGCGAAGTCAACTCCAGAATGATTCGGCGTTTTAACGAGCATGGCGTTTCCTTCGCATCCATGAATTATCGCCTCACCGACGTCGGACCGTACCCGATGCAGATGCTCGATGCGGCCAGGGGCCTGCAGACCATTCGTTATCG
>CAYZAH010000372.1:0-4899 GCA_964475805.1 uncultured Pirellulales bacterium
GTGTTTCTGTGTTGCGGTGCGGCGGGAATATCCGCGAGACCCAGCGCGACGGCGCGGCGGACGAGTTCGATGGAATTTTCGGCACCGAGCTTTTTCATCAGATGCGCGCGATGGTTCTCGATAGTCCTTTGGGAGCGCAGGAGGAGCCTTGCGATCTGCTTGTTGCTCATTCCCTTGACGATCAGCTTGAGCACGTTGATTTCGGTCGTTGTCAAATGCGGACCCGTCCGGGAATCGGCGGGGGCGTTTTCCGACCGGGACGGTTGGGTCTTTCTGCGGATGAACACGCTCATGATGTACGTCTTTCCGGCAAACGTGAGCGGAACGGAGCTGATATCCGCAAAAAGGATGCCGCCGTCGTCTCTTTTGACGGGGACGTCCTGAGCAAGCGACGGCTTCTTCGTTGCATGTTTGCGGGTTTGTTCCAGGATGTGGCTCAGGGCTTCGCGCGGGTATACGTCTTTGACTCTCAAATCCGTGATTGCCTGGCGCTTGCAACCCAACATCCTGCAAATCGCCTTGTTGCCGCTAACCGCCTGCTTTCGCTCGGCGTCTATCAGGAGTACCCCCTCGACAATATCATCAAGCATGGCCCCAAGTGCACCTTCCGTTTCCTTGGGTCGTTCCTGCTTCTTGCCGCCTTTGGCTTGTTCGAGCTGGGCAATGCGATCGCGCAAAGCATCCAACTCCTGTAGCAACTTTCCTTTGGTTTTCCACTCCGCGCCCATCGTGTCCAACCAGTCCTCCACCTGGCGGCCATCGGCGTCCGCACTGCGATACTCACGACTTTTCGATAACGTCCTTGTTTGTCCCATCGTCGAGTTCCATCTGCTTTAGCAGTCAAGATGAGTCAAATATTATAGGACGTACAAGGCGCCGTCAAGCTATTCTCTCATTTTTTCTGGCAGAAACCGCTTGATGTGATGTGCGTATTTCTACTCATTTTTTGCATCATTGACTCAGAAAAAGTACGTTCTTTTTGGTGAAAACGCCGATCTTGGTAAGGAGATTACAAATTTATTCGATTTCGCAGATAAATCTTTCTTGACTATACAGAGTGGTTGTATCGGAACCCTATGTCCCGTTGCCGACCGGGAGACGTAGGGGATGTGAAATAATGGTCGGGCGAGTGTTTATCCCAAAAGACAAGGAGGTTCTATGGGAGGGAAATGCATCAGAGACAGATTGAATCGATTTCACTTAAGAGCCAGCGTGCTGTCAGGTATATTGGTGTTTGCGGTTGTTATGGGAATTGGCACGGTGACACGTGCCGTTTCGGTTAAGCATAAAGATCAGGCACCGTCCGGCAAGACGTGCTTTTTGAATCCCTTCAAGTGCAAGACCATATACGTAGCCAAGCTGTCAGGCAAAGACTCGAAGGCCATTTCGAAAGAAAACTGGACCACGGTAAAGTGTCTTCCGCAATGCCCTCCAGTTGTCGCACCACACAAACCCACGTGTCGCACGCCCTATCAGCCGCCTTGGTGGTGGGATTGTCATCGTCATCCTTACTACCGGGGCGGAAAAATCTGGGGCCGGTCTTCATCCCCCGGGTGTCGGTGGTAGATCGTACGTTGGTTCGCGCTTTGCTGAGTTGTTAGGAATGCAGTGCGCTCAGCGGCTCATGGATGAGAGTTAACCGCCGCCCCGAAGGGCAAGTGTGAAACGGATTTCGATCCCATGGATATTCCCCGGAGCAAGTTCGATACGGTCATCGAGCGGCTGTTGATCGCGCTGTTGGCGTTCATGCCTCTTGCATTCGGCGCCGTGGAAGCCTGGAGTGAAGCCGTTGTCGTTACGCTTGCAGCGGCCATTTCAATCAGCTTCTTTTTGAAGCTCATTTACGAAAGAGACGTGCGCCCCGTTTGGTCCTGGGCTTATTTGCCCGTGGCTCTATTCATCCTCGTCGTCGCATTTCAACTTATCCCTTTGAAGGCAACTTTAGTAGACTCATTATCTCCAGGTACGGCGGCTATCAAGAAGGAGCTTTTGGGGGACTTACCGTATTCGGCCTCCGTGCTTCAGTCGATGACTCTCAGCTTTTATCCGGGTGCGACCAGGCACGACTTGCGGTTGGTGCTTGCCGTGACGGCCGTGTTTGTCGTCGTTCTAAACGTCTATCGACGGGAAAGCCAGATTAGGCGGCTTCTCTGGGCTATCGCTGCGATCGGCGGAGCCATGGCCGTGCTGGCCCTCGCGCAGGACCTCTTCGGCAACGGGAGGATTTACTGGCTCGTACCCACCGCCTCCAGTCAGGCGTACTGCGGAACGTTTGTCTGCCACAGCCATTACGGGCAGTTTATGAATCTATCTGTCGGCGCGGCTTTCGGGCTGATCCTGGTGAAGATTCACGAAGACCTCAAAAACAGGAGGCTCAAAGCCATTAGCCAATACATCGGCTCCCCGAAGGCACGGACGGTTTGGATTCTCATCGGGATCATCATCGTCGGGGTTACTACGCTCTTCGTATCACTGACCCGCGGCGGCATGATCAGTATGCTCGTTGCGGCCAGCTTCACAACACTGGTCATGTGCTCGCGGCGATCTCTTAAAGGCTCGGGCTGGATCGTTCTCCTCGCGGCCCTTGGGGCATTTGTGTGCGTTCTTTACCTGGGTTTTGACGCCGTCTATGATCGCTTGTCGACGCTGCGGGAAGGGGATGCATACAAGGCACGCCGACAAATTGTAAAGGACATTGCGGTTGCCTGGACACGATTTCCGGTCTTCGGCACCGGTCTCGGCACGCACGAGGTCGTCTATCCGATGTTCGACCGTTCGTCCGTACCCGCTTTGGCTACCCACGCGGAGAATGAATACGCCCAGGCTGCGGAAGAAACCGGCCTTGCGGGTCTGGTCACACTGGTTGGCTTTGGGCTGGTTGTAGGGTTTAACTATGCCCGGAGTATCAGGCGGGCCGACGTACCGATCCGCCTGGCCTCCTACGGTCTTGGTCTCGGTCTCGTGGCCGTCTTGATTCATAGCCTGAGTGATTTCGGGCAGCATCTGCCCGCCAACGCGATGCTTTCGGCGGTCTTCTGCGCCCTGCTGATCGCTTTGGGTCGGATGGGAAGAAGAAATAATTCCGTTGGGAGATTCATTCGAGTCTATCGAGGCTCCTACGTTTTGCGTGTGATCGCTTTGATTGGGGCCGCCGGTGTATGGACCTGGCTTCTGCTGGGTGCGCACCATGCCCGCGTTGGGGAAGGACATTGGAAGCGGGCACTGGCGGCGGATCAGAATATTGCGGGTAAAGGCGAACAGGCGACGGATGACGATTACATCGATCTGATCTCCAGTGCAGCGGCCGCCGCCGAGTATGAGCCGGACAACGTCAAATACCGACACTGGCTGAACTTCTACCGCTGGGAGTCCATCAGTCGCGTCACTGATCCCAACACGGGTGCCGTTATTATCCCCGAAGAGGCGAAGGAATTTGTGTACGGCATAGTCGATGAGTTTCACAGGGCCAGGCTGCTGTGCCCGACGTACGGAGCCACCTATTGCGTCCTGGGTCAGCTTGAGAGATTCGTGCTCGACGATCCGAATGGTGCGGAGCTTATCCGCAAAGGCTTCCAACTGGCGCCGTGCGATCCAACCGCGTGTTTCGTGGCCGGGTTGCTGGACGTGGAGGAAGGTGATATCGAGGCGTCGCTTGTCAAGCTCGACAGGGCGGTTCGTCTCGATGGCGGACTCTTCGCGAAGGTAGCTCGCGTCTATGTGGATCATGCGGGCCGCCCTGATTTAGCGTTAATGATCGCCGGTCAGGACATGGGCCGGCTTAGTCAGGTGGCTGGTATCCTCACAGCCGGCGATGAGCACCAATTCCTTGCCATAGAGACACGTGCCAAAGTCATAGAACTGCTTGAGGCCAGATGCCGACGGCCCGATGCGCCGGCCGGGGCGCTGGCTTCTTTGGCTAAGATATGCCAGGACCAGGACGACAAGGAAAAAGCAATCGAGCTATACCGCAGGGCACTCGCCAGAGAGTATGGACAAGTACAGTGGCGACTCGTGCTTGCAACGCTTCTCGCGCAGACCGATCGAGTGCACGAGGCTATTCAGGAGGCGAAGACATGCCTGCGCTTGAATCCGGGTTCCAAGGCGGCGCGGAGACTCATCGAGGATTTGTCCGTCTTGCCGGAAGCGCTTGTTGGCGGCGGATACTGACTTTGATACCCTCACAGTCCGGCTTCACATCACGGTAGACTGTTCAACCGGAGCATCGTCGGGCGGCACTCCACGAATCAGGTACTCTTTTTTGGGTACGTAGTTCTACTCATTTTTTGACATCTGTCCTATAAAAGCCCACACGAAACGAGGTGTTGTTCAGGCCGAGAAACTGTGCCCGGAATGGGTAGAAACCCCAATTGACGACGCTCCCATTTAGCTTACGATTTGATACGAATCCTCCGCGACGCGTGTTGCGGAAACTGAAGTGAGCCAGGCTGTTCAGATGGCCTATTAGTGCCAGAAAGGAGGTCTTGCAAGGGGGGCGTGTCCGGTTGGCAACTCGGACAAGGTCTGGCTGAAGACTGTATCGTTAGAGCGAGAAGAAGGAATCAAGAAGGTTTATTCCAACAAGCGAAAGGAATCTTAAAATGAAGAAGCACAGCATCGTATTTTTAGTGGTGGCCGCGCTCGTTTTTCAGCTTGCAATGACGGGGCAAGTCTACGCGCGCAGCGGCTGCAAAGTGAAGATCAACCTTTCAGCCGTGTGCCCGGAGAACTTCAAGCCGGCTACGTGTGCCGAACTCGACTATTATCCGGCGGATTGCGAGTTCTGGTTCAGGCTCACGGCCATCGGTCTTGAAAGATCGCAGTCCTACACGTTACTCATTGGCGACGATCTTCAGAATTTGACCTGTTTGGGTGAGGGGTGCACGAACAAGTATGGTCAAG
>CAYZAH010000373.1:0-4886 GCA_964475805.1 uncultured Pirellulales bacterium
AGGTGAACAATGGGACCAGCGGCGCTCCGCGTGGCACCACAACCTATAACCCCGGCACGCTTCAACCGGCGAAGGTCTACTATTGGCGCGTCGATGAGTTCGACGGTTCCCAAACGTACAAAGGCGACGTCTGGTGCTTCACGACGCCTGGGGCGGTTGGCAATCCGCAGCCGGGCAATGGCGCGACCGACGTCCAGATGAATGTGGTCTTGAGCTGGACGCCAGCCGATTCCGCTGCTTCGCATGAGGTCTACTTCGGAAGCGACAAAGAAATGGTTCGCAGCGCGGCGACTGGCTCGGCCGAGTACAAAGGTGCTAAGGCCTTGGGTATCGAGAGCTACGATCCCGGACTGCTCCAGTCGAACGGGACCTATTACTGGAGCGTGGATGAAATCGACAGCCAGGGCAACAAGGCTAAAGGTCCGCTTTGGAGCTTCACAACGGGGGATTATCTTCTCGTAGACGATTTCGAGAGCTACGGCGATGACGACGCGGCCGGCGAGGCGATCTGGCAGACCTGGATCGACGGCTTCGGGATCGACCAGAACGGTGCGGTCGTTGGCTACGTCATGCCTCCGTACGCCGAGCAGAAGATTGTCCACAGCGGCGCGCAGTCGATGCCATACGCCTACGACAACTCGGGGCCGGCAAACCTGTCGGAGGTAACTGCCGATACCGCAAATCTGGCCATCGGTCAGGATTGGACGGCCGGCGGCGTTACGACCCTGTCGCTGTGGTTCAACGGTGACCCGGCGAATGCTCCCGAGCGGATGTACGTGGCGCTGTCCAGCACCAACGGTTCCACGGGCGTGGTAACCCAGGATAACTCGGACGCAACGTTAGTAAGCCGCTGGACCCAGTGGAGTATTCCTCTGGCAGAGTTCAGCAGCCAGGGCGTCCAATTGACGCGCGTCGGGACGATCACAATCGGGTTCGGCGACAAGAACAACCCACGCCCCGGCGGTTCGGGTTCCATGTACTTTGACGACATCCGCCTGCAATAGGCTTCTTTATTGGGTGTAAAGAGAAGCGGTGAAATAACCGAAACATCTGTGAATATGGTTCAAGAATTAGGAGAACGATTATGTTAAGAAAGCTGATCTGCTTAGTGTCGCTACTCTTCGCGTTCGGGCTGGTCACCGGCGCGGCAAGCGCCAGTCCGCTCAACCAGGACCCCGGCCCGGACGGGATCGTGTCGATCATGGCCGTGGACTACGACGGCAATATCGAGCGCAACGGCGTCCAATGGGAACAAGTCGGCCCGACGGGCGGCTTTACCGGCATGGCCGGGATGCAAGCCAACGGGGGCGGCAACATTGATACCAACTACGCCGCTACCAGCCCGGAGCTCGACTACGAGATCGACTTCGTCAAGACGGGCACGTGCTACGTCTGGATTCGCGGCTGGGGCAACGGCGGCGGCGACGACTCCTGCCACGCCGGCCTCGACGGCCAGGAAACCCCGCTGTCCAACCGAATGACCGGTTGGAGCGACAGTTACTCGTGGCACAACAACAGGTACGAATTTCCGGAGCCGTCACAGTTCGACGTCCGCACGACTGGCTTGCACACGTTGAACATCTGGATGCGTGAGGACGGCCTGATTATCGACAAGATCGTCCTGACGACGAATCCGAATTACGTCCCGACGGGCGACGGCCCGCCTCTAAGCACGCGCGGTCCGCGCGTCACGGCGTACAATCCGAGTCCGGGCGATGGCGCAACGGACGTCTCGCCGCGCGACGTTGTTCTGAGCTGGACGCCGGGCGCCGACACCGCCCAGCACGACGTCTACTTCGGCACGAACCCCGACGACGTGAACCAGGCCAACGCGATGTCGATGGGTCCGACCAGCCCCTATCAGGGCCGGATCGATCCGAACGTCTTTACGCCCGCCCAGCGACTCGATCTGGGCCAGACGTACTATTGGCGAATCGACGAAGTCGCCACTGACAACAGCGTGAGCAAGGGAGGTCTCTGGAGCTTCACGACCGAGCTGTCTTCCTATCCGATTCAGAACATCATCGCCACCGCATCGAGCAGCGAGGACGGCAAAGGCCCCGAGAACACCGTCAACGGCTCGGGACTGGACGCCACGGGCCTGCTGCACGGCAACGTGAGCGTTGACACGATGTGGCTGAGCAGCCGGGATGGAGAACAGCCAACCTGGATTCAATACGAATTCGACAGAATCTACAAGCTCAACGAGATGTGGGTTTGGAACTCAAATGATAGCCTCGAATCGGTGATCGGCTTAGGGATCAAGGACGTGACCATCGAGTACTCGGTTGACGGCAACGATTTCACGCCTTTGGGAACGACTCACGAGTTCGCTCAAGCGCCCGGTACGGCCGGCTACGCCCACAACACGACCATCGACTTCGAAGGCGTGGCGGCGAAGTTTGTCAGGCTCACCGCAAACACAAACTGGGGAGGGATTCTAACCCAGTACGGCCTGAGCGAAGTTCGCTTCTTCTACATTCCCATCAGCGCCCGAGACCCGAAGCCCGCCATCGCGGCTGAGGACGTGGGTCTGAGCGTGACCCTGAGCTGGGCCCCGGGCAGAGAAGCCGCGATGCACGACGTGTACTTCAGCGACGACTACGAAGCGGTCGCGAACGGCACGGCGCTCGTAGGAAGCGTAGCCGGAACGAGCTACGGCCCGCTGGACCTCGAATTGGGTACGACGTACTACTGGCGAGTGGATGAGGTCAACGACACCGAGACGCCCTCGACGTGGCAAGGCGATTTCTGGTACTTCACGACGGTCGATTCTCTACTTGTGGACGACTTCGAGAGCTACACCGATGAGGACACCGCGGGCGAAGCGATCTGGCAAACCTGGATCGACGGGTTCGGCGTGGCCGAGAACGGCTCGCAAGTCGGCTACTTGCTCCCGCCGTACGCGGAACAGTCGATTGTGCACGGCGGTCTTCAGTCCATGCCGATGGCCTACGACAACAGCACCGCCAGCTACTCCGAGGCGACCGCAAGCGTCGATAACCTGGCGAGCGGACGCGACTGGACCCGCAACGGCATTCAGGACTTGTCGCTATGGTTCAGAGGCTATCCGGCTTCCGTGGGCAGCTTTGTCGAAGGGCCGGCGGGGACGTACACGATGACCGGCGGCGGCACCGATATCTGGAACGCGGCGGACGAATTTCACTTCGCCTTCAAACAGCTCACCGGGGCCGGCTCGATTGTCGCCAAGGTCGAAAACGTCGAGCTGGCCGACGTCTGGACGAAAGCCGGCGTGATGATCCGCGAGACGCTGGACGCAGGCTCGAAGTTCGCAGCCGTCTACATCACGCCGACGAACACTAACGGCACGCCCACCGAGGGATGCCGCTTCCAGGCCCGAACGGACACGGACGGAAGCGCCACCAGTGACACATCCGTCGCAACGGCTGAGCAAACCGCCATCACGGCGCCTTACTGGATCAAGCTCGAGCGCGACGTCGCGGGCAGCCTCAGGGCGTACTACGCCAGCGACGGCGTGAACTGGCGAGCGATGATCTGGAGGCCGAGCGTCTCGATGGGCTCGACCGTCTACATCGGTCTGGTCGTGTGCAGCCACAACGCGGCCCTAACCGCCGAGGCCAAATTCTCGAACGTCCAGATTACCGGGACGGTCACGGGTCAGTGGCAATCGCAGGACATCGGCATATTGAGCAACTCCGCCGAGCCGCTGTACGTGACGCTGGCCAACCGCACGGGCACACCCGGCGTGGCCTTCAACGACGATCCGGCTGCGACGCAGATTGAGGATTGGACGCAATGGCTGATTCCGCTTCAAACGTTCGCCGATCAGGGCGTCGACTTGACCGACGTGGACAGCATTTCTCTTGGCGTGGGTAACAAGAACAATCCGCAGCCCGGTGGCAAGGGAACGATGTTCTTCGATGACATCAGGCTCTATCCCACGCCTCCTGTGGAGGTGCCGAAGGAAGCCAATACGATATTCGAGGCGGAATCCGCCGACACGCTCGGCTCAAGCTGGCGGCTCTACCACGACCCGTCGGCGTCGGGCGGGGAATATATCGGCTCGGAAAACGGCGATGGCAGTGACACGAACGCGGCGCCCGGGGCGAACTGGATTGCCACTTACAATTTCAGCGCTCCCGCCGCCGGAGACTACAAGGTCCTCCTGCGCGTGATTACGCCCAATGGAGAAGATGACTCGTTCTGGGTCCGGATCACGACGGCTACCTCGCAGACGCTGGAAGACCCCGATCAGCCCGGCACCGGCTGGGTCAGGTTCGGCATCGACAATTCCAGCCAGTGGCACTGGGACACGGTTGACAGCGACGACCACAGCAGCACGATTGTCAACTGGACGCTGGAGGCCGGCGAGCACACGCTCGAGATCGCCAAACGCGAGGATGGCGCCTTGCTCGACGCCATTCTCGTTACCAACGATCTCGACCTGGACCAGGGCACGCTGTGAGACATTGAATATTGATTATTGTCTATTGACTATTGTTTTGGACGCGCCGTCAACTTGATTGACGTTCGCTGAGCGGTTTCTGTTGCGGAGGCATTGTGAGTCTTTGTTTCCGCAACAGAAACTCAATAGTCAATATTCAATCGTCAATGGTCAATGACGGAGACGTAGCCTCCACGGAAGCTTCTTGACGCGGCATCAGGTCACAATAGTAGAACCCGTTCTCTCTCAGCAAAATCTCACCCGGCGCGCACGAGACCGGTTGGCGGAATAGCGGCCCGTCGTAGACAAAGGAATGAAACTCGCCGTTCTCACCGCACGGATCGACGGCGAAAGGAAGCATAGACAGAAATTGTGCGTCGAAGTCTCTGCCGACGCATACTCTGTCGAGCTGGTGCGAATCGGCGCTGGTAACCACCGCCCTGAAACCCAGGTTGATAAA
>CAYZAH010000374.1:0-4880 GCA_964475805.1 uncultured Pirellulales bacterium
CGTCCCCAGTAGTAACGCGGCGTTCCCGCGGGCCGGAGCTTGATGAGGTAGCATCCGCCCGGCGGAAACAGGCCGGGGGCATCAGGGTTCTCTTTTTCGGGCAACGGTTGGGAGTATTTGATCTTCCAGCCGTCTGCAGGCGTCTCGAACGAAGTCACCAGAAGGCTCTTTACATCGGCGCCGTCTTCGATGATAGCCAGGACTTTCGCATTTACATTGCTTACGCCGTCGGCAATCAGCACCTCGTCGCCCGGATGGTAATCCTTCGATAGCGGACGGTTGGAAGCGATCCCGTACTGTTCGTGCCCGAAGAAATCTTCCACTCGAAGGAGAATCCCTTCATCGCGTTTGCCCATCGCGATGATGCGCCGTGTCTCGCGCTCACGAACCACGTTGGGAGGGTCGCCCGAGAGAAATTTCGGCTGGCGCTCCATCCCCGTCATGGTGAAGTCCCGTTGGAGACTCCACGCTTTCGGGTATTGCTTTCTGAGATGCTCCATCAATTCGTATCCGGGTATCCGGTTCGAGGCACTCGTACAGAAGCTCGGCTTGCAGAAGCCGGTAAAGAAGCCGCCGTGCCAATGAACGGGTAAGCTCGACAACTCCGACTTGATTTGCAGCCGATGCGTCGCAGCCGCGTCTTCCGTCGTGAATTCCCACGTCCCCTGCTCGCCGCTCAGAACGGCTCCGTTTTTCGAGCGGGCGTTGACCGACACGACGTAGATCGTGGACGGTTTCAAGTCGATTTTGCCGTCGATATACACCGCCGTCGTGGGGCCTTTCCCTTTGCCGTCGTACACCTTGCCCCGATACCCATCGGTAAATTGTTGGCCGGGTCTGAGAACCTCTACGAGCTGCTCGTCGCGCGGACCGATTCGCACCGAGATTGAGTCGGCAAGCACGGCGTCATCTGTGTTCTTGTCGTCGAAGCCGATCTGTAGAAAGAGACTGGTCGCTACGGGGACGTTCTTTTCACCTGGTGCGGGACGAGGATAGCCGTAGGGATCCGGCTTCGCTCGAAGAAGCCGAAGCTCCCCGGCACTGCCCGCCGAACTCAGCAACAGCAGAATCAGCACCGATATGCCAAGTGGCCGCCAGCGAGCCAGTGGGCCTATACGGGTGAGGCACGACAGTAGATGAGCCGACGTGCAACGGACTTTTGTCACATTACTCATGGCTGCATTGTACTGTTACAACCTGTCAGATGCCAAGTCTCAGTTGCCCTCCTGAGAAGACGGAGTCCGTCTACACTACCACTTTAGTCACTTTAGCTCACTCATTGCCGGTACAGCCGGATGTCGTCAATGTATATCGTGCCCGTACCGCCGGGCGCCGCCACGCCGGCCTTCGTGCACAAGCCGATCGCAAGGCTGTCCACGTCCAGGAGGTTGATCCCCTGGTCGGCAAACGCTTGCAGAGGAACGACCCATTGTGTCCAGCCGGTTGCCTGCGCCGCGTTTGCCTGGCCCCGGGCCACCACGGCGGGCGTACCCGTCTTGTTGGCTACGGCTACGTACAAAGGCTCGGTCGCGTTGTTCGTACCGCCTTGATACCACAGCGACAGTTGTCCGACACCTTCAGCCGTCCAGTCACGGTTAGCCGTCAGCGGGAGGGTCGCCTCGGAGTTTGTCACGCCGCCTTCGTTATTGTAAATCAGAGGCATGGACTGCATGCCGCTGTGAACAATCGTCTGCTCGCAATAAGGCGGCATGAGGTAGCCGACCTGCGCGCCGTTGTCGGCGATGCCGAAGCCGTCGATCCAGGTCTGCCAGATGGCCAGCCCGGCTGTATCGTCGTCGGTATAGCTCTCGAAATCGTCCACGAGAATGAAGTCCGCCGTCGTAAAGCTCCAGACCAGCCCCTTGATCGCACCGGTGCTGTAAACCGCGTCCACGCGCCAGTAGTACGCCGTGTTCCAGTCGAGCTTGCCCGGATCGTAGCTTTCATCGCCGAGCGTCACGTCGCCCTTGTACTCCGGCGAGGACGCCGTGGCATTTTCAACCGCATCCTTGTCCGTGCCGAAATAGAGCTGGTGCGAGACGGCCGTAGCGGCGGGCGTCCAACTGAGAATCTGGTCATGAGCGACGTTCATGGCTCCATTGGCCGGCGTTGGCGCACCAGCCGCCCCCGGCGTCGTGAAGGCCCAGATATCGCCCTTATACGTTAGGACGCCGTCAAACTCATCGACGCGCCAGTAATAAACCTTCTCTGACTGAAGAGGTCCCGGCCTGTAACTCGCTTCACCCTGGAGCGTACCTCCAGTGGCGGCATCGACCTCGTCGAAATTGATGCCAACGTACACCGTGTGCAACCTGGCGCCGAAGCCCGGCGTCCAACTGAAGACCGCGTTCGGATCCACAAACTCGGCGCCGTCGGCCGGGCTGGGATTGTACGCGGTGTTGGGCGGAATCGAAAAACTCCAAACGGGCCCTCTCCAGGGGCTGTTGGGCTCGCTGTCGTTGACCTCATCGACTCGCCAGTAGTAGGTCGTTCCCGGCACGAGACCCTCCGGATATGGCGCCCCCGGGAAGCCGACGAACAGAGACGTCGTATCCTGACTGCCTTGGAAGGTGTCCTCCGCACCGGCGTTTACGTCGTCGAAATTGTCGCCCAGGTAGACGTCGTGCGTGACGGCGAAATCTCCCGGCGACCAGCTAAGTGTCGCCCATGTCTGGGCAAGCACGGCCCCGTCGGCCGGCTTGGGACTGCGAGCGACCGGATAGCGCGCTCCTGTTCCTGCCATTACCGAGGCAAGCTCCTCCTCGCTCAGGGCATTGCTGTAAACCCGCACGTCGTCGATCATACCCTGGAAGTAACCGGCCGGTTCTCCGCGGCCGATGCGCAGCTCATTGTCGCTCTGTGTCACCTCTCCGGTCAGAGTCGCGGCGGTCAGCGTCAGGTCCTGCTCTCCGTTGACGTAAAGACGCACCTCGGCGCCATCGTATATGACAGCCACGTGCTCCCATTCGTTGGCGGGAAGGACTTTTTGCCCCACGGCGACGTATGTACCGTCGACGGTCACAATATCGGATCGCAACGTCGTAGCTTGGACTCGGAGGAAATAGATCGCACCCGTTCCCGAGTCGGCGACCTTCCGGACGACGTGCCTCGCTCCATCCAATGCTTCCGCGTTGATCCAGGCCGTAAGGCTCAACTGGTCCGCGTGGATGTCGAGACTGTCGGAGTCCGGTGCGGCCAGGTAGTCGGAGCTTCCGTTGAACTTCAATGCCTTGCCCAACTTGCCGTCGTCGACCCAGGTGGGCGCCCCCTGGAACGCGGCATCATTGCCATTGGGGTTCGAGTCAAAGGCCGTCGCCCCGGCGCCTTCGTCCAGCCGCCACCAGCCTACAAGCTCAGCGCCGGCCCGGTTCGTCACCGTCAAGCCGCACACAAAGATAAAACAACACAGATAAATTAATCCCCTACGCATGATGCTCCTCCTTCAAAGAGGTTCCACTTTAGAGATGACCAGCAACGATTGCCGCACCACACTACTATTCTGTCACAACCAGAGTTGTGGGAATGTCATTGCGAGCGGAGCGAAGCAATCTCAGCCTTTTGAGCGATCGAACGCTTGAGATTGCTTCGTCGCTCTGCTCCTCGCAATGACAATTTTCCTGTTTTTGCTTTGACGCAGTACTCTGTTATTGTCCCGCCTCCAGGATCGCCCGAAGAAGATTTTCACTGCAAACGCTCCGAGGCGTCAGATATTACGGTTTTTCGCCTTCGCTCAGATAGGGATAGTGATTCCAGCACCATTCGATATCCTTATTTTCCGGTATCGGTGGATCGCACGGCGCCTTCGAGCCTTTGCCTTCACTGAAGACCAGCCAGGTTTGCTTATGCTCCCAAATGCGTCGTTCGGCGTGCCCGTCGGCAAAGCCGAACGTGGCGGAATTTTTGTGGAACGTCGCCAGGTTGTCCCACCAGCCCTGATTCACCCACGGCGCAAAGCTCCATCCTCCGTGGTCGTAGTTGAAGCTCGTGCCCGGCCGCAACTCGCTTTCACAGAAAATGTACTTGTAGGACGGACGTTGTATTTCCGTGAGCTTGCACACGATGTGACTATGTCGGCCGGCGACAAGCGAATACTCACCGAAACTATCATCTGCCGCCAGCACGTCCGGAATCACGTAGCTGCGATAACACGCCTGGCCGAGACTGGCCGATTTTACACGGTTGTCGCCCTTGCAATGATACAGCTCGGGATCGGCCACGTACGGATACAAGACTCCCGCCTTGATGCCGCGAATGCGGTCCTCCAACGTTACGGCGTCGCCGGTAACGATGTACTGACCCGCTTCATTCATCGGAGGCTTGGCCCACATGGGTTTTGTGAGGGTCTGCATGGAGACGAATCCCATGGGTATCCGCGCGTCCCAGTCGTTGGCATACATCGTGTAGGCCAGGCCCAGCGATTTCTGGTTGGCCATACAGGCAGAGCCGGTAGCTAACTCCCGGGCCGCACGGAGGGCGGGCATCAATATGCCCATCAAAATGGCGATCACCGCGATGACCACCAGCAGTTCGATCAAGGTGAAGCCTCTCGTTCGGATCATTGGTGCGTCTCCTTCTGGCCCGTAAACAGGCGTTGCTCGAACGACGTATACATCATACTACAACGAGGGCCGGGTGTCAATCTTCGGCACATTTTTGACTCAATCGCAAAAGCTGCCCATTTACTTGACAGGCAACATTTGCTATACTACGAGGAAACGAATCAGGTGGAGCCGGAATGCGATGGATTCAGGGGATGTGCCGACGGCCCGAAAAGACCTTCTAAGCAACCGGAAGGTATCACCCATGCCCAAGGTCGAGGGTTTCACTCTCATAGAGCTTCTGGTGGTCATCGCCATCATCGCTTTGCTGCTGGCCATACT
>CAYZAH010000375.1:0-3021 GCA_964475805.1 uncultured Pirellulales bacterium
CGGCAGCGACGATGACCGCCGTGACGGCAAAAGTCACTCCCTCACCGATACTGTGGGCCATGCTCCACAAACCGTATCGCGTCCCGCGCTCTTTATTACTAAACCATTGGGAGATAGATGCACCGCTCGGCGCCGAACCCATCGATTGGAACCAGCCGTTGATCCCCCACAAAATGACGAACAGTAAGAACCATTTCGTAAAGCCAAACAAGATCACGATAAATGAAGACACCAGCAATCCCGTGGACATAAACCGACGGATGTTGCTTCGGTCCGCCAAAAAACCGTTCGTCAGCTTCCCGAAGGCGTAGGTGATAAAGAACGCAAAGCCAATCTTGCCCATCTGCTCGGCGTTCAGAACGTTTGCATCGATCATCGACTTCTTCGCCACGGAAAAACTCAGGCGGGTGACATAGAAGAAGCTGTAACCGAATAGCAGCGAGAGGAATACCGACGTTCGCTTTCTCTCGTAGGCTTTGGAGATTTCATTATGATTTTCCAGAAGTGGTTTGTCCGGCCCCGTCCTGAAATAACTAAGAAGTCGGCCTATCATGTGCAGTCCTTACTTTCCTGGAAGAACAAGTTCAAGCGTACCAATCGTAATATAGCTCAGTAGGATCGTAGACATTCGTGAAGGGCCTCGCCAGCGCCTCACAGAGCGACCGTAATCGCCGCATTCGCTCATACGCAACGGCCCGGAGAAATCGCCTTCGCGCGTCCACGTCCAACGTCACCGCTTCTTTCCAAACGGCTCGACCCGCCATCACACCACTGGCGCCCGCTTCGCAGGCGATGCGGACCTGTTTTAGAAACGTATCGTAGGAAACACCGGCGGACAACAAGACCCAGGGAGCCATGCTCACTTGGGTCAATTCCTCGCACGTCTCGCGCCAGATGCTCTCATCCGGTTCTACGCTGACGTCCATGGGGAATTCCGCTTTGAGAACGTCCACGCCTAACGGAACCAGGCGGCGTGCCATTTCGATGACCACTTTTCGTTTTTGTTCCGGCGGTAATGGCCCTTGCGAGCCGCCGGAAACGCACGATAACGGCTCAAGGAAGAATGGAATGTCGCATCGGGCACAATCCTCAGCGACCTTTTGAACGAGCGTTTCTTGCTCGCCGGCATCCGGGGCTTGCGGGTGATAATAAATCAACAGCTTCACACCCGAGGCCCCCATGCGAACGGTCTTCTCGACCGACCAGTTCTCGACCAGGCTCGTCGTGCGATTCAATGGATCGCCGGTCGAACCCGTGTCCAGAGCAACAATCAAACCGGTCTGCCCGGTCAGTGAGCCATCCGCCACGCACTGCCCGGCTGCCGTCTCCGGGTCCAGTAGAATCGCAGAGGTCGCTGGCGCCAACTGTCGCACGATATCTTTCTTGAGAGCGGTCAAGGCCTCGTTTGTCTCGCCCTCGGGCGATTCCTTTGCCAGCGCACGGCGAAGCGGCCCCCTGTGGTCAATGGCGACGATGGAGAAAGTCCCTCCCCGACCAGCGGTTTGCTGCAATCTCCGCCATTTGCCGATGGTCATTGACACCGTTTTCCACCTTTCATCTTGGCCACGTTAGCCAACAAAAAGGCGACCTTCAACGGCGCCGCCTTCTGGCTCTTAGACTCCAGAACGTCCCAAACACGCTAAACGCTCGCAAGACTTAGAAGAAGTATCGCTCCATCTTGCGATTCTTCTCCCATTCCTTGCGTGCCTTTCGCACGCTCGCCATCTCACTGACCTCAGCCACGGGCACGTCCCACCAGCTTTCGTAGCCGGGCACGCCGACGTAGCGATCATTCTGGACGCAAATCACCGTGGTGCGCTCGGTCTTCTTCGATTCCTTGAACGCCGCGACGAAATCGTCGTAGGTCGTGCACTCGATCACGTGCGCCCCCAGGCCACGGGCATTCATGGCGTAGTCAACAGGGAGGGCCTGGACCTCTTTAGAAGCGTCGTCCGGGAGCTTGTTTTTGAGGGGGAAGGCGTATCGCGTGCCGAATCCCTCCTGGCCTAACGAGCGGCTCAACCCGCCGATACTGTTAAAGCCCCGGTTGTCCATCAGGACAATCGTGAGCTTGTATCCTTCCTGGATGGACGTGACAATCTCATTGCAGAGCATCAGATAACTGCCGTCGCCCACCATGACGACCACCTCCCGCTCTGGAGCGGCCATCTTGATTCCCAGGCCACCGGCGATTTCGTATCCCATGCAGCTATAGCCGTATTCGAGATGGAAATTCTTCGGATGCCGCGTGCGCCACAGTTTGTGCAGGTCGCCGGGCATGCTGCCCGCCGCGTTAATCATGACCGCGTCCGGATCGCTCAGCTCGTTGACCACGCCGATCAGCTCGCCCTGACTCGGCAAAGGCTCATTACGAATCGCGTAAATCCGATCCACTTCTTCCTGCCATTGCTTGTGCAACTTCTGGGCTTCCTGCTGATAGCCTTTCTTGACGTGGTAGCCTTCGAGCAACCCGATCAGCTCCTCCAGAGTCGCGCGAGCATCCGCGACTAACGGCAGGGCGGCGTGCTTGTATGCGTCGAACTCCGCCACGTTGATAGTGACGAAGCGAACGTCCGGATTTTGAAAGGCCGTCTTGCTCGCCGAGGTGAAGTCGCTAAAACGTGTCCCGATGCCGATCACCAGGTCCGCGTCGCGCGCGATGCGATTGGCCGCGAAGTTACCCGTTACACCAATGGCTCCCAGATTCAACTTGTTGTCGTAGAGCAGGCTACCCTTGCCCGCCATCGTCACGCCGACCGGGATGCCGGTC
Source organism: uncultured Pirellulales bacterium (assembly GCA_964475805.1). Lineage (GTDB taxonomy): Bacteria > Planctomycetota > Phycisphaerae > Sedimentisphaerales > Anaerobacaceae > JAFGTG01. The sequence goes on from CAYZAH010000375.1 coordinate 2,771, forward strand.
TTCTCAACGAACTCTTCGAGGACCTTTTCAGCCCCGCTGTAGATCGCGCCGCCTCCGGCTACGATCAGGGGGCGCTTGGAGCCGCGTATCCACCGGGCCGCCTCGGCCAGGGCTTGGCCATCCGCCCGATTGCGCGGAATGTGCCAGATGCGTTTCTTGAAGAAATCGACCGGATAGTCGTACGCTTCTGTCTGGGTATCTTCGGGAAGTGCAATTGTCACCGCTCCCGTGTGGGACGGACTGGTCAGAAC
>CAYZAH010000375.1:3121-4870 GCA_964475805.1 uncultured Pirellulales bacterium
TGCCCGATCCCGGAGACGCAACCATGCCCGAAGACACCGAAACACCCCGCGAAGAACGGCTGCTCGACGCCGTCGCGTTCCGTGTGCTGGTTGATGAGAAACTTGACCAGCGCCTGGCCCATTGTCATACGAACGGTTTTAGCACTCATGTCAAAACCTCCCTGGGACTGTCTGTCTTCCGCCGTTTGGAAGGCTGACGGTCCCTGTCAGGGGGACAGGCAGTTTTTGCCGGAACAGCACCGTCAAAACCAGCCAGTCCCCGCTATTCCAGTCCCCCATAATCCTCGACAAATGCCATGACTTCTTCATACGTAGGCATGAAATTGGCGCAGCCGTGCTTGGTCACGACAATCGCTCCACACGCATTGCCCAAGCGGCCCGCTTTGTACCATCCCCAGCCCCTGACAAATCCAAAGAGAAATCCGGCGGCGAAGGCGTCTCCCGCCCCTAAGATGTTGGTCACTTCGACCGGGAAGCCCGGCGCCTCTATCTGCTCGATGTTTCCCTGCTCGTCTACGACATGAACGCAGACACCCTCGCGACCTCTCTTTTGAAGCAAGGCTTCAGGCCCCATTGAGAGCATCTCGCGGATGGCTCGGTCCACGTCTCCCCGGACCTGGGTATCTGAAACAGAATCCGTCAGCTCGATGTGACTGACGTCCGTGAGCATGGCGGCGTTGATCTCATCTTCCGTCCCGATCACGACGTTTGCCAGCCGCAGCGCCGAGCGCACCACCACGCCGAACGCTCTCGGATCGTGCCACTGGTCGGGCCGAAAATCTATATCGAGTACGACCTTTGTCCCTGCGCGGCGGGCCAGCTCCGCCGCGAACAGCGTCGCGCTGCGGCTCGGCTCTCGCGACAGGTTCGTGCCGGCAAATTGAAACACTTTGCTGTCGGAAATAGGCGTATCGAGAACGTCGTCAATCGTCAGAGCGATATCCGCACAATTGTCACGGTAATAGACCAGAGGAAAACTGTCCGGCGGCTCAATCCCCAGAACTACGGCGCTGGAACGTGTGCCCGGCTTGCGACGGACGTAGCGCGTTTCGACGCCTTCTTCCTGCAGGAATTTCAGGATGAAGTCCCCGACCGGGTCTTGCCCGAGGCCCGTTAGCAAAGCGGTCTTGAGGCCCAGCCTTCGCCCTCCGACGCTGATGTTCGTTGGCGAGCCTCCGACGTACGCGGCGAAGCTGGTGATATCCACAAACGGTGAACCGATGTCGTTGCTGTAAAGGTCGATGGAGGACCGCCCCATGTGAAGCGTGTCATAAGTCCGTTCAGTGTCGCTCATCTCATCCTTCCTTGTGAGTCAGCCCGCGTCAAGCTAATACAATGGTAATCGGTTGTCTTTCCGTGTGTAGGTGTTCTTGACCCACGCGTATCGCGGATCGTCCTGATTGGTGAGCGTTTGGGCACTGCCCGCCAATACATTCAGATAGTAGGTCATATAGCCCGGCGCGCTCACGACGGGATGGTAACCTTCCGGCACCAGGACGGCACAGTTATTCTCCGCCCGAACCAGAGCATCAATGGGATGCCCCGCCTTGTGGAGCGGCGAGGTCTCGTCGGTATAAACACGCTGGTAGGCATAGCCATCGGGCTTGTCGATCTTGTAGAAATATACTTCTTCCAGGTCCGCTTCGAGCAGGTTCCCGTCCTTATCCTCTAAGTGAACGTCATGCTTGTGAGGTGGATAGCTGCTCCAGTTGCCGCTGGGAGTATAAACCTCAACCAATACGAGGCGAT
>CAYZAH010000376.1:0-1407 GCA_964475805.1 uncultured Pirellulales bacterium
ACCAGAAGGAGCACGCCAACGAGTATGACCTCACGGTAGTCGGCATCAAGGATGAGCAGGACGTGGCCAAGCAAATTGACTACGTCGAAACGATGATGGCTCAGAAGGTCGATGCGATAGTGATCGCTCCGGCCGATTCAAAAGCCCTCGTGCCCGTATGCAAGCGGGCGATGGACGCGGGGGTCGTCGTTGTCAATATCGACAACAAGTTCGACGCCGGCGTGCTCGCGGAGAAGGGGGCGAAGATTCCCTTCGTCGGCCCGGACAATCGTAAAGGAGCCCGCCTGGCCGGCGAGTACTTGGCGAGCAAACTAAAGCCTGGGGACAAGGTGGCGATCATCGAAGGCATACCTAATGCGTTCAACGGGATTCAGCGCAAGCTCGGCTTCGAGGATGCGATGAAGGCGGCCGGGATGGACATCGTCAGCTCACAGTCCGGCTACTGGGAGATGGCAAGGGCCGAACCCGTTGTCTCAGCGATAATCACTGAGCACGCGGATCTCAAGGCGGTTCTTTGTGCCAATGACAACATGGCACTCGGCGCTGTCTCGGCGATCAAAACCGCAGGCAAGACGGGGGATATTCTGGTCATTGGTTTCGACAATATCTCCGCCGTGCAGAGGCTTCTCAAGGAGGGGAAGATTCTCTGCACGGTCGATCAGCACGGCGATAAGCTGGCCGTCTATGGTATCGAGTACGCCCTGGAGATGCTTGGGGGAGCGACGCCTTCGGACAAGGAAACGCCCGTCGATTTGATTACGGCGGGAACGCTTCAATGAAACCCGCGATGCGCAAGACCGTTTTTAAGGCCTCGGGTATCGGCAAGTCATTTCCCGGCGTGCAAGCCCTTTCTGCCGTTGACTTCGACCTGAGAGAGGGGGAGGTTCACGCCCTCGTTGGCGAAAACGGCGCGGGCAAAAGCACACTGGTATCCATTGCGGCCGGTCTGCAGCGCCCCGATTCGGGCCAAATGTATCTGGACGAGAGGGAATATCAGCCGAGCAGCAAGGCAGACGCCGAGACGCATGGCATTAAGATCGTAATGCAAGAGTTGAATCTGATCTCTACCCTCAGCGTCGCGGAGAACATTTTTATCGAGAAGCTGCCGAGCCGGTTCGGATTTGTTGACTACAGAAAGCTTCACCATGCGGCGACGGAAGTTATGGAACGCGTCGGTCTGGTTGAGGTCGCTCCCGATGTCCCCGTCGGGCGTTTGGGCGTCGGACAACAGCAAATGGTCGAGATCGCCGCCGCACTGTCGCGGCGTTGCCGGATACTGGCGCTCGATGAGCCGACGGCCTCGCTGACCGACCGCGAGATCGAGCTGCTCTTCGGCCAGATCAGAAAGCTCAAGGCCGAAGGCGTGGGCATCATCTACATCTCGCACCGGATCGAAGAAGTCATCGA
>CAYZAH010000376.1:1507-4869 GCA_964475805.1 uncultured Pirellulales bacterium
AGGCCGAAGGCGTGGGCATCATCTACATCTCGCACCGGATCGAAGAAGTCATCGACATCGCCGACCGTGTCACTGTGTTGCGGGATGGGAGGGTGGTCTCGACGCGTCCGACGAGCGAGGTGGACGTCGAGGACGTGATCCGCATGATGGTGGGCCGCGATCTGAAGGACGAGCGTTTGGAACGCGGCTCGGAACCAGGTTCCGTAGCTCTTCGCGTCGTCGGACTGACCGTAGGCGAGAGGGTTAGGGACGTCAGTTTCGAGGTTCGCCGAGGCGAGATTTTCGGCGTTGCGGGACTAATGGGCTCGGGGCGGACGGAAACGATGCGCGCGGTCTTCGGCGCCGACCGGGCGGACGCCGGGCAGGTTTACCTCCACGGAACCTCTGAGCCGGCCGGGATTCGCACGCCTCGTGACGCGGTACGGAACGGCATCGCACTTCTGACGGAGGACCGCAAGGAGCAGGGACTGCTGCTGCCTTTGGCGGTGCGGGAGAATATCTCGCTGACGCGACTGAGTAACGTGAGCCGGTTTGGCTGGTTGGACTTGTCACAGGAACGCGCCGTGGCAGGGCGATATATCAGTGCTTTGTCGGTACGTTGCTCATCGACCGAGCAGAAGGTCGGCGAGCTGAGCGGAGGCAATCAACAAAAAGTGGTCATCGCCAAATGGATGTATCGAGATTGTGACATCCTCATCTTTGACGAGCCGACTCGGGGCATCGACGTGGGTGCTAAGTTCGAGATCTATCACATGCTCGTAGAGCTGGCAGCGCAAGGCAAGGCGATCATCTTCGTCTCGTCGGACCTCAAAGAGTTGATGGCCGTCTGCGATCGTATGATGGTCATGTCGGCCGGCCGGGTCGCCGCCACGCTCGACAGGGAACAGTGGAGCGAGGAGAAGATTATGTCCGCCGCGTTCAGCGGATACGTCGGCAATTGAGAGTCATACATGCAAAAGGCAACAAAAAGGAAGATTTCGGATTTGCCTGCGGTCGTGACGGACTATCTCGGGATGGCGCTTGCGTTGATTGGGCTCATCGTCTTCTTCGGCATTAAGGCCGAGAACTTCTTCACGCTCACAACCTTTCGGACCATAGCCAACCAGGTTCCGGACATTACCATCGTCGCGGTCGGGATGACCTTAGTGCTCATCATCGCCGGGATCGATCTATCGGTAGGTTCGGTGATGGCCTTGGCCGGCGCGGTGCTGGGCCTGTGCTTGATTCAGTTCCATTTTCCGTTGCCCGTGGCTATCCTCGCATGTTTGCTGGTCGGCGTGCTTTGCGGCGCCGTAAACGGACTCGTCGTCATAACCTGGAGACTCCCGTCCTTTATCGTGACATTAGGCATGCTGGAGATCGCGCGAGGAGCGGCGTATTTAGTCACCCAGTCGCGCACTATCTACATTGGTGAGCCGGTGGAAGTCATCTCGGAGGCTTCGATCCTCGGCCTTTCCCTTCCGTTTATCATTGCTGTCCTGATCGTAGCGGCGGGGCAATTGACACTTTCGCGAAGCGTCTTCGGGCGCTACCTCATTGCTATCGGCACGAACGAGGAAGCGGTGCGCTTGTCCGGGATCGATCCTCGCCCGCTCAAGTGCGCGGTCTTTCTCCTGTGCGGCTTCCTAACCTCCGTAGCTGCGGTGATCCACACGGCGCGATTGTCGTCAGCGGATCCGAATGCCGGCTACGGCCTGGAGCTTCAAGCCATTGCGGCCGTGGTCATCGGCGGCACCAGCCTGATGGGCGGCCGCGGGTCGGTCGTCGGCTCATTCTTCGGCGTGCTGATCATCGCCGTCCTGGGGACCGGCCTGGCCCAGATCGGGGCGCAGGAATCGACCAAGCGCGTTATCACGGGCTGCGTGATCGTCGCTGCCGTCATCCTGGACCACTACCGCCATCGAATCCGCAAATCCCGCTAAAATCGAAGCTCATAGTCCATGTTTTTGAGGGGCTGAGGGCTTATTCCGGCCGAATTTGCCCGTATTGGAGGTATCCGGCAAGGATTCGCTTGACAATCTCTCCGGATTTCGATATAATAGCCGTTCAAGTCAGCAATCAGGAGTCTATTGCCGGAGAAAGACGATGCGCATCGTTGTAAAACAAAAAGACGGCAACACCAAAGAGTTTCAATTTGCCCAGGGGCCTATCTCGATAGGGCGAGGAGCGAATAGCCACGTTTTCCTGCCCGACAAGGCAGTATCCAGACAACACGCGGTTATTCACAGCACCGATGACGGCCGATGGACCATCGAGGACATGGGTTCGTCGAACAGGACGTTTCTCAACGACAAAGAGGTGGACAAGGCGGAAGTCAAGCACGGCGATTGCCTGCGTATCACGGACTTTCTCATCGAGCTCATTCTCGAAGAGGACGCTCTCAAGGAGATGCCGACCCGGCCTGAGGACACCCTTCAGCTTGAGGCGGCCTTATCCACACCCAAGCATGAAACGGTCGTGCGCCGGCCTGACGCTCAACATGCTCCGGCAATGAGATTAGCAGCCCGCCGGCTGACCGACTTCTCGAAAGCGACCGAGCGGATCTTTGAGGCCGGGACGCTCGACGAGTTGTTGCTGACGTTGCTGGACATAGCGATGGAGCAGTTCAACGCCTACCACGTCTGGTGCGCTCTGCGCACGACGCCGAACGGCCCGATGATATGTCACGCGGGCAAGCGGCGCGACGGCTCGGCAGTCCAGTTGGACGAACTGCAGCTCAGCGAGAAGGTCACGCAGGCGGTCGAGAAGGGACAGTTCTTCGTACTGCCGCGCGTCTCGGCGCAAATGGAGGCGAAGGACAGAATACGCTCAGCCATGGTCGCGGCGGTCATGCGCTCAACCGGATGCTTCGGCGTGATGTACGTGGACAACGCTATGATCCACGAGCACTACAGTCTCAGCGATCTCGACTATCTGATGCTCATCGCCATGCACACCGCCTCCATCCTCAAGAGGTTCATCGACTGATACGCCGCTGGATCATGGACGAGAATTCAGGCTTATGAAGACCGGGATGTCACGGTGCCTCCTGCTAACTGCCCTCTTTGTAGCGAGTTGGACGGCGGCTGCCTGCTTTGGCGCTAACGATACTGCTCTCAGGCAGTCCGGCGAGCCTCCTATCATCCCGGTTGGACTCGACGCCTATCGCATGTGGGACAGAGTGAGCTACCATCGCATCGGAGTCCGCGCCTACATGCGAAGCACGTATGACCGCGAGGGAAACAACCGAAGCGCCGATGCCAGCCATTTTCTTTACCAGCAGTCCGACGATTTCAACGTGACGCTCGATGTTAAAGGTCCCGGCGTTCTCTATTTCGTGCGGACCAACCACTGGCACGGCAGCCCGTGGCACTATGAAGTGG
>CAYZAH010000377.1:0-2332 GCA_964475805.1 uncultured Pirellulales bacterium
CGACCCCGCCTACGCTCACATCGTCACGGAGCTGAAGGCCGAGCTAAAGCGGCTGCGCAAAAAGTACAAAGACACAACGGGCACACCAGTATAGAGAAGAACGCCCTGTGAAGAGTTGCCACAGAAAAGAAAGGGACTCGATATGAACCGGATAGATCAACCAGATCAAGACCCGCGCGACCGCATCAGCCGGCGCAATATGCTCAAGACAACCGTCGGTGCGAGTGCAGCGGCCGTGGGCCTCGCCTCCTGCGCATCGGTCGAAAGGCTCGGCAGACCGGTGGCCCCCAAGGGGCATATCAATCACTCCGTCGCCCAGTGGTGTTTCGCCCCATACTGGGAGCTTGATAAGATGTGCGAGGTCGCCACCATGCTAGGCTGCACGAGCGTCGAGCTGGTCGCCCCCAACGACTTCCCAACCCTCAAGAAACACGGCCTGGTCTGTGCGCTGGCCCCCAACGGGACGCCCGACCCTCCGTTCGTCAAAGGGTTCAACAATCCCGAGTACCACGATATGATCATCACGTGTACGGGCCAGACGATCGACGCCTGCGCCGCGTACGGCTTCCCGAACGTCATCGCCTTCACCGGCTACCGCGAGAACATCCCCGACGACGTGGGTATGGCCAACTGCGTGACAGGTTTGAAAAAAATCATCGGCTACGCCGAGAAAAAGAAGGTCAACCTTTGCCTGGAAGTCCTCAACAGCCGAGTCGCCGAGGATATGAAAGGCCATCCTGGCTATCAGGGCGACCACACCGACTACTGCATGGAGATCGTCAGGAAGGTCGGCTCGCCCCGTATGAAGCTGCTGTTCGACATCTACCACATTGAGATCATGGACGGGGACATTATTCGCCGCATCTGGGAGTGCAAAGACTACATCGGGCACTACCACGTTGCCGGCAACCCCGGCCGCAACGAGATCGACGATACCCAGGAGATCAACTACAGACCGATCATGCAGGAAATCGTCAGGACGGGATACACGGGTTACGTCGGCTACGAGTTCATCCCGACCCGCGACCCGTATACAAGCCTCAGGCAAGCCGTCCGTCTGTGCGACGTTTAGTTCGCAACCGGTTAGCCGACCTTCAAGTCCGGGCTTCCGGGACCGATGTGCTTGAGCAAGACGATGGGGTCGGTCTTCGAGGGATTCGTGATCTTGATGCCCTTCTTGGCGGCCTCTTCCGTCACGAAGAACTCGTCGTAGGTCAACTGGCCGTACCGGATCAGCGCCGGGGTCTCGATATCCCATTCACCGAACTTGCCGTGGCCTTGCATCGTGATGAATCCATAGCAAGCGTTGTCTTTGATCGTCACGGTCTTGCCGGGCAGGACGGTTAGCTCCTTGGCGCTGAAAGCCTCGGACTTGTAGCAAATCCAGTTTTCGACGTAGCCTTCCGCCTCCATCTCCGCCACGGGCCTGACCGGCTTGGGAGCCATGAACCGATGTTGCACGAAATCCGGATCGACGTTCAGGTCCCAGTCGATGACGTTGAGCAGCCAGTCGACGTCGCCTTCCTTATCCTTCGGCGTATCTTTCCACAACAGCTCTTTGGGCACGACCTGGTCGTGAGTGATGTTCTCGTACATCGCAAAGACGTCCGAGGCCTTTTGCGGCTCGTACGTGCACAGGCTTCCCGGCGCGTGCAAGACGCCCGGCGGAACGTCCCAACCGGTCCCGACGTTGAGCCTGTACGCGGGCGCCAGAGACGTGATGGAATTGTCCCTGCCCTCCGCGGCGTCCTTTAGGGCCTTGCGGACTTGATCCTTGGTCACGCCGGGATAGAGCCCGAAGAAGGTGTAGGGAAATTGGCCGCCGTGGTTGTTGGCCTGGGGCGGGAAATAGTAGGCTTCGGGCTTGCCCAACTGGCCCGTCAGGGCGGCGTGCTTATCGCGATGATGGATGTGGTGGGGCAAGGCGGCCTTGTTGTCGAAGAATTTCGAGTACATCGGCCAGCGCTGGTGCTCTTTCCACAACCGCTCGCCGATGATCTGGTCCTTCAGCTCGGCCACGGCGTCCAGCAGCCGGACCTTCTCGACCTTGCCGCCGTCCTCGAAGACGATAAAGCTCAGCCCCTCGTCCTTCGAAGTCAAAGGTCCGTTGTCCGCCGGGGTCGTCGAGGCGAACCAACGCTCGTCGATTCCCCCGCGCTCGCCCCCCATCGCATAGTAATCGTCCGGATGGAGCTTGATCCGCCGGCCGGGCACACAAAACGAACGTGGAACCCAGTTATGGGCCAGCCGAAGCACTCCTTTGCCCTGCTCGAGGGCCTTGCTCACAATTGAACTAACGCTCATTGGCCTAATCCTCCCTGATCCAGAAAGT
>CAYZAH010000377.1:2432-4868 GCA_964475805.1 uncultured Pirellulales bacterium
TGCGTCGCCAGCGCCTCGCGGAAGGTCGGCGCGGCCGGCTTGCCCGTATCCAGGCCCTCCAGGAAGTCGGCGACCTGGTGGATGAACGTGTGCTCGTATCCGATCTGCAATCCCGGCACCCACCACTTGTCCATGTAGGGCATGTCGCTATCCGTCACGTGCACCGACCGCCAGCCCCGCACAATCGACTCATCGGCGTGGTCGAAGTAGCTCAGGCGATGCAGGTCGTGCAGGTCCCAGGCGATGGACGCCTTCTCGCCGTTGATCTCGAAGGTGTAGAGGGCCTTGTGGCCGCGAGCGTAGCGCGTGGACTCGAAATTGCCCAACGAGTCGTTGTCGAAGCGGCACATGAACGTACACGCGTCGTCAATGCCCACCGGCTCGACCTTGCCCGTCTCCGCGTGCATCCGCTCCTTCACGAAGGTCTCGGTCATCGCGCAGACCGAACCGATCGCGCCGTTGTGCCACATCGCGGTATCGATGCAGTGCGCGAGCAGATCGCCGGTGACGCCCGAGCCGGCCGCCTTGACGTCCAGCCGCCACGTCCCCGTACCTCCCTGCGGAACATCCGTCGAGATGGTCCAGTCCTGGAGGAAGTTCGCGCGATAGTGGAAGATGCGTCCCAGGCGCCCCTGGTCGATCAGCATCTTGGCTAACGTCACAGCGGGCACCCGGCGGTAGTTGAACGAAACAATGTTGGCCACGCCCGCTTTTTCCACCGCCTCGACCATTGTCTCGGCCTGGGCGCCGTCGAGCGCGAGGGGCTTTTCGCAGCAGATGGCCTTGCCCGCTTTCGCAGCCGCAATCACCATCTCGGCGTGCATGTCGTTCGGTACGCAAATATCGACGATATCGACCTTGTCGTCGGCCATGACCTTGTGCCAGTCGGTGACGTATGACGCGTAGCCCCACTGCTCGGCAAACGCCTTGGTCTTGTCTTCGCTCCGGCCGCACGCCATATACAAAACCGGCTCGTAGGGCAGATCGAAGAAATGGTTGACCTGGCAGTAGCCGTTGGAGTGCGCCCGGCCCATGAAGCCGTAACCGATCATAGCGACGTTTAGTTTCTTCTTTGCCATAGGATTCCTCCCGAATATCTTCTGTTCACGGAGTCAGACGTCTCAGATCCTAAATAAGGGTATCGGGTCATCAGGGTGCAGATCACCAGAACCTCAGGACATCAGGAATGCGCCGGCGCCCCTGCCGGATGCTCCGCCCTACCTGATTCCCTGACAACCTGATCTCCACAGCCTGATTTCCTGGTATCCTGATAACCTCATTCGATTATCCGTACTTCTCGTTCAGCTCGTCGATGGCTTTCTTGCACTTCTCCGTCACCGTCCAGGCGTCCGGCCAGAAGCACAGGTCAATCGTCCACCAGTCCACCTTGTTCTTCGTCAGCTCCGGCATCAGCTCGTCGAAGTCGATCTTGCCGTCGCCGAACGGAGCGTGCGTCGAGGTCTCGTCGTCGTGCAGCGTCCCGTCCGAATCGATCAGGTGAATGTGATTGATCTTGCCGCGCAGCTTTTCGGTGAACTCCATGATCCCGCCCGGGAGGATTTCCGGCTCGCCCGGCTGACGCGCGCCCGTGCACGCGACCATATAGGCGTGACACGCATCGTACATGACACCGAAATTGCTGTTGTCCACCTCTTCGAGGATTCGGAAAATGTCCGAAGGCTTATTGAACGCAAAGCCCGGCTCGAATTCCCACGCCATGCGAACGCCCTTGTCGGCCGCATCGGCGGCGCAAACCTTCCAGGTCTCCACGACGCGCTGGCGGGCCGTGTCGGCGTCCACCGTCTCGAAGATGGTCGGCGGCTGAACGCAATCGACGCGGATAGAGGGAATGCCGAGATCGACGCAGAATTGGAGATTCTTGCGGAAACAGTCGATGTAGGCGGAATTGTCGTCGGTGTCGATGAGGTGCTCGCCCCACAGATTGGCGGCCAGACCCGACCAGCCGAGTCCTATATCCGCCAACTGCGCCCGGCAGGCGTCCCGCTGGGCCTTGTCCGGCATATCGTCTGGATTCGGATGCGGCGGAAAACCTCCCAGCTCCACTCCGTCGAAGCCCAGCGCCGCGAGCTTCTCGATGACTTCCTTCCAGGGCACGGGATTGTCCGCGTACGGACCGATCGTGTAGGCCCACGACCCAATTGATATTTTCTTCATAGCAGACTCCTTTAACTTAATAAAGCCACGGCACCGTAGCATGGGCGTCCCGCCCATGAGTACCATCCGCCTCTGGCGGATCTCGCCCGTGAAGGCAGGGCCAATCCGCCAGAGGCGGACTGCGACGCATGGGCAATCCGCCAAAGGCGGACATGCTACTAAACGCCTCACGGCGTCACTACTAACGAAATGAAAATAGTCAATACAAGGTAGTATAACATTTTCCGCCCGCGTCGAAAGAAGGCAAGAAGATTTTTGAAG
>CAYZAH010000378.1:0-4865 GCA_964475805.1 uncultured Pirellulales bacterium
GCTTCGACGAAAACGGCCTGCCCATCGGCGTGCAAATCCTGGCGCCACCCTTCGCGGAAGAAGGACTCCTGCGAATCGCCCGAATGTTCGAAAAAGAAACCGACTGGCACGAAAGGCGGCCTCAATTGGGATATGAATAACGTGCAGCACAAAGTCATAGTGGGCTTGGAGATTCACGTACAGCTTTGTACGCGGAGCAAGATGTTCTGCGGCTGTGCGGTGGAGTTTGGGGCTGAGCCGAACAGCCGGGTGTGTCCCGTGTGTCTCGGGATGCCGGGCGTGCTGCCGGTGATGAATAAGCGGGCGTACGAATACGCCGTGCTGACGGCGCTGGCCTTGAATTGCACGATTCCCACGTTCACGAAATGGGACCGCAAGAGCTACTACTATCCTGATCTGCCGAAGAACTACCAGATCAGCCAGTACGACCTGCCCCTCGGCGAGCATGGATTTATCGAGATAGCGCTTGCCTCCGGCCAGACGAAGAAAATCGGGATCATACGGGCGCACCTCGAAGAGGACGCCGGTAAGAACCTGCATACGGCGGGCAACTTCTCACAGGTGGACTTGAACCGGACGGGTACACCGCTGTTAGAGATCGTGACCGAGCCGGACATGAATAGCGGCGAGGAGGTGCGGGCGCTGGCGGTGGAGCTGCAAAGGATGGTCCGATTCCTCGGAGTCTCCGAGGCCGACATGCAAAAGGGCCACATGCGCTTCGAGCCGAACATCAACCTGTCAATCACGCGAGACGGCAAGGAATACCGCACACCCATCGTTGAGGTTAAGAACCTCAACAGCTTCCGCGCCCTGGAGCGAAGCGTCAACTACGAGGAGCACAGGCAGCTTGATGAGTTTCTTGAGACTGGCACTGTGATCGAGATGGGCAACAAAACGACCCGCGGCTGGGACGATGAGCGAGAGGCTACGGTCTTGCAGCGGGAAAAGGAAGAGGCGCATGATTACCGGTATTTTCCCGACCCGGACCTCGTCCCCGTGAAGCTGACGCCGGAGTGGCTGGAAGACATTCGGTCCCGGCTATGTGAGTTGCCTCTAACGCGGCAGATGCGCTATGTCCGGGACTATCAGCTCAGCGACTACGACGCGGGCGTCCTGACGGCCGAACGCGCGACCGCCGACTTCTTCGACGAGGCGGTCAAGGCCGGCGGGGAGCCGAAGCGCCTGTGCAACATCCTGACCCAGACTGGCCTGAAAATAGCCAACGAGCGGAATTGCACTATCGGTGATCTGGGGCTTACCGCTCAAAACGTCGCGGAACTGGCGGGGATGGTCGAAGCCGATACAGTCAGCGCCGGCTCAGCGGCGGCCATCTTCGAGGCGATGGTTGAGACGGGCAAAGAACCGCAGGCCCTGGCGGAAGAGCTGAACCTCGTACAAAAAAGCGACGCGGGTGAGTTGGAGGCTATCGTCGAGCAGGTACTCGCGGAGAACCCCGACGCCGTGACGGACGTGACCAGCGGCGGCAAGAAGAGCAAGAAGGCCCGAGGCTTCCTGCTCGGCCAGGTCATGCAGAAAACGAACGGCCGGGCCAATCCGAAAGTAGTCTCGGAAATCCTCGCCAAGAAGCTGGGTTGAGATTATCACAACGATTAAGAAGGACAGACAATGAAGATTGCAGGAAGCAGCAGCATCAAAAAAAGCCCGGTCGAGATCGAAGGGGCGAAGAACGTGGACATCAGATGGCTCATCTCCAAGGACGACGGGGCGGAGAATTTCGCCATGCGGATGTTCGAGATTCAGCCCGGCGGCCATACGCCTTTGCACACGCACTCGGAGGAGCACGAAGTCTTCATCATTCAGGGCAACGGGACTTTCGTCTACGAAGGTGCGGAGCACCCGTTCGAGGCCGAGCACGTGATCTTTGTACCGCCCGGCAGAGAGCACCGATTCATGAACACGGGCGATTCGCTTCTGAGAATGCTTTGCATTATTCCGACCCGTTCCGCGTAAACTGCTCCTCCGGACGAGCCTTTGGCGGTCGTGAACATAACCTTTTGCTCGCGTGAAAAGTGACTTCGCGAAGTACGGAATCAGGATTTTCCTGCACTTCTTCTTCCGCCCATAAGCCGATGATATATGTAATTAGGGGGTGCTTGGCTCGCCGAGGCCAATAGAGAGGGAGAACAGAACGGGTCGACAGCAAGTGCAACATGAGTGAGCGGTTTGTATGAAACGCGAATCAACCTGACCCGAACACCCCGTCAAGGGGTGCTGTTCTCCCTTTTGCGGTTTATCTTCTTGTGTTCAATTCTGAAAAATCTCTTCTGAGATCGCCTTCTTTCCTGTGCGTCCGCACTCGGCCTCGCCGGACCGGAACAGGAACGGTGCCCCATCGGTCTTGACAGAGGACGATGCACGGACTATGCTACACGGCTGATAGTCTCCGATCTGTAGCCTGTGGATGCAAGGAGTTTCTGGTGGGGCGTTTGAGCGATTGTGTGCTGGTCATTGTGCTGGCCGGAGCCTTGGTTGGGCTGATGAGTTGCGAGCAACAAGTCCCGGCTGCACGCCGGTCTGTTGCACAGGTGACGGAACGCAGGTCGGTGGATGTAAACAGCCTTTCGGCTGGACTCCCTCCAGGTGCATCCAAGACTCCCGTCGCGGCGAAGGCGGTTCCATCTGCAGAGCAGGCCGTGGTTGTAGTAGAACCTAATTTACCTCCGGGGCCACCAGCGGACAATAGCCTTTGTCTTGTCTGTCACGTCAACTTCGAGAAGGAGTCCCTAACGGTGGTGCACGCTCGATGTGGCGTCGGTTGTACCCGATGCCACGGCCCTTCGGATGCTCACCGCCTGGACGAAGACTGTGTGACGCCGCCGGACGTGATGTTTGCCAAGTCGCAGATCAAAGCGTTTTGCGCGGCTTGTCACGCGGGCGCAGCGATGGATATCCCGGCTCACAAGGACGTTCTGGCTGAGCCGGACCCTCTGAAAGCGTGCTGCACCGATTGCCACGGTGAGCATCGTCTGAACTATCGCACGCGAAGGTGGGACAAGATCACGAGGCGACTCATTAAAGACGAAAGGGTGCGCAGGTTGTCGGACGAGATCAGAGACCGATAGCAGCGCGAGTGGAAAGGGTGTTGCTATGAATCGTCGTTCCTTTTTGAAGCATTGTGCCGCCGCGACGGAGGGTTTTGTGTTAGCGAACGGCGCGTTAGCCGCCGGCCTGGCCTTATCCAGCCGGTCGGCTCGCGCACAGGCCGGTCGCAGACCGCCGAACATTGTTTTTCTCTTCATCGACGACATGGGCTGGCGGGACGTCGGCTTCATGGGCAGCACCTACTACGAGACGCCCCACATCGACAAGCTCGCCAGTCAGGGCATGGTCTTTACCAACGCCTATTCCAACGCCCCCAACTGCGCCCCGTCGCGCGCCTGCCTGCTCTCGGGTCAGTACGGCCCCCGGCACGGCGTCTACACCGTCGGTACTTCCAGCCGGGGTCAGTCGAGGCGGCGGAAGCTGATCCCGATAGAAAATACCACGATTCTCGATCCGAAGATTGTGACGATTGCCGAGGCGATCAAGGCCGCCGGCTACGTCAGCGCCAGCATCGGCAAGTGGCATCTCGGCACGGGCCCGGTGACCGGCCCGACGGGTCAGGGCTTCGACGTCAACGTCGCCGGTTTCATCGCCGGCAGCCCGCCGAAGGGCTACTTCGTCCCTTATGGCAATCCGGAGCTTCCCGATGGCCCGCCCGGCGAATACCTCACGGACCGGCTCACCGATGAGGCGATCAAGTTCATTGGGGCGCACAAAGACAAACCGTTCTTTCTTTATCTGCCGCACTATGCCGTTCATACGCCGTTGCAGGCCAAGAAGGAGATGATCGACAAGTACAAGAACAAGCCCGCCTCGAACGGCCAGCACAACGCGAAGTACGCCGCGATGGTCGATAGCACCGATCAGGGTGTCGGACGGATCATGGACAAGCTCGACGAACTGGGTCTTGCCGACAATACCGTCGTTTTCTTCTTTTCGGACAACGGCGGGGTCCGGACCATTACGTCCAATCAGCCGTTGCGGGGTGGCAAGGGCATGCTCTACGAGGGCGGCATTCGCGAGCCGATGTGCGTTCGCTGGCCGGGCGTCGTCACACCCGGCACACATTGCGACACGCCGATCATCGGGATTGACTTCTATCCGACGATTCTCGAAATCGCCGGCCTCCAGAAACCGGAAGGGAAACTGCTGGACGGCGTGAGCATCATGCCGCTGCTCAAAGGCGGCTCCGGCCTGAACCGCGAGGCCCTCTTCTGGCACTTCCCCGCTTACCTCCAGGGCAAGGCCGAAGGGGCCAGAGACCCGTATTTCAGGACGCGGCCCGGCGCCGCGATACGGGTGGGCGATTGGAAACTGATCGAGTACTTCGAGGACGGTGCCCTGGAGCTCTACAATCTCAAGGAGGACATCGGGGAGAAGAACGACCTCGCCAAGGCGCTGCCGGACAAGACCGCCGAGCTGCACAACCAAATGCTCGCCTGGCGCAAAGCCGTCAACGCCCCCGTCCCCACCAAGCTGAATCCCGAGTACAGGCCGTAGTTGCAGGGCTCACGATTTCTTGCGGCTTGAGATTTTGCTTTCGGTTCCGGCGAGGAGGCGCTTTATGTTTTCGCGGTGACGGATGATAACCATCAGCGGGATTGCGCAAGCGGCGATCAGGAGGGGCCAGAGGTCGGCGAGATGCCAGCCTGGTATCAGGATGGTGAGCAGAACCAGGGCGAGCGGGAAGGTGACGGAAGCGATAATCGACGCCAACGAGACGTAGCGCCCGATCAGAACAACCACCACCCATATCACGATGGCGACCAGCCCGCAAATTGTGAAGTATGGCCAAAGCCCCA
>CAYZAH010000379.1:0-666 GCA_964475805.1 uncultured Pirellulales bacterium
CCAGCAGCTTTCTGTTTATCGCCAAGTACAGGACACAGTCAGATGACTACTGGAAGAAGACGAATGAGAATCTCTCAGGATTTCGCCAGCAGGCGGATCAGCTTTACAAGTTAGCGTTCTACGACCAAGAGATATGGAGAAAACCAAAGGCTCTGACCTTCTGCGCCGGAGGGTACGAAAAGTCGCTGCCGAACTGCTTTGGGACAGACACCTTTCTTTCAGTGTGGTGGGTAAAAGGCCAGCACAACTTTCTTCTTCACCAATTCGGGGATCTCGATTGGGTGTTTATTATCTCTCTGCCTCTTAGCTTCATGGCACTGTTCTTCACCTACGACTGCATTTGCGGAGAAAGGGACGCGGGAACACTGCGTCTGATCCTTTCAAGGCCGATTCCCAGATACAAAGTCCTCATGGGCAAATACGCCGGTGCAATGGTCACAATAGGAATACCGTTACTTGTGGGGTTTCTTGTGAGTCTAATCATCGTTCTTTCTTCAGGCGTCGTTCAATTGCACGCAGATGATTGGACCAAGGTTTTAGTCATTGTCTTTCTATCCATGCTCTATTTGTCAATCTTCATGCTGTTGGGGATATTCGTATCCAGCAGAATGACCTACTCGACGAACAGCATGGTGGTCCTTTTGCTTGTCTGGGTTGGATTGGTTA
>CAYZAH010000379.1:676-4851 GCA_964475805.1 uncultured Pirellulales bacterium
TATCCTGATTCCCTGCCTCGGTCGAGCGGTTTCCGATGTTTTTTACAAGGCGCCGAGCAGCGCCGTATGGACTCGTCGGTATTCCGACATGTTGAATCGATTGGATCGCGAGGCGAAAGCGGGCAAATTCGGAAAAAATGCTCTCGAGTTCGACTCCGATCCGAACCACCCCTCAGTAAATCCTCCCGCGGCGGCTCGATACTGGAATGCCTTTTCAGCCGGTGTTATGCAGCAACGCGAAGACGGGCATAATCAGAGAGTGGCACAGGCACTCGCGGGTCGAAGATATGCCTGCTTGTCACCAACAGTGCTCTATCAGCAAGCGTCCGAGGCTATTGCGGGAACGGGGATTCACCACTGCATTCACATTTGGGAACAAATCAAAACGTATAAGAATCAGCTCAGGGAATACGTGCTTTCTAACGATGCCGGAGATCCTGACAGTCTTCATCTTCTCTTTTACTTTGAATACGCGGTGAAGAACTGGCATGCAATTTCTCAGAAATCTGTGAATTTCGATACGGTACCCAAGTTCCAGGAGAAAAACCGGGCCCTCGGAGAATCCCTGCGATCAGCCGTTTGGGATATTGGGTTGCTGGTGGTGTTCAATATGGGTTTGTTTGCGGCCTCCTGGGTCTCCTTTATGAAGTACGACGTGCGGTGAGGCCCGGTCAGTGCGATAGGCATATTCGAAAAATCTCTTCATTTTTTCTGTTTTTAGTTGCTATTACATAGTATGTATTGCATAATAAGCAAGGCAAAACAAAATAGCTCGAAGGATTACGAATGATCCGCGAACGCAAAGTCGTTCCGTTAGAGGCTTTTAAGGGAGAACCGAATGAAATTTGAAAGTCAGCTATTGAAAGGCATCGCCCCGATCGTGGTCCTGGAGATTCTCTCTCGATGTCCGATGTACGGCTACGAGCTCAGCCAGGCCATCGAGCACCGCAGCGGCGACATCCTGACCCTCGGCAAAGGAACGCTATACCCACTGCTCTACAACCTCGAGGCCAAGAAGATGATCTCGGGCAAGTGGGAAAAGACTCCATCTCAGCGAAAGCGTCGATACTACACCATCACGGGCAAGGGCAAGGGTGAATTAGCTAAGCAGACAACTCAGCTCCGAGAGCTCACGGCCGGTCTGAATCTCATCTTCGGCGGGGCGCTCGTCCCGGCTTGAGTCTTGTTCGTATCTCTATGATTCGGTGGATAAGGTCATGATCTATCACGACAAGAAACAAAGCTCGGTCGTTGAATGCAGGCAGTTGACCAAAGTCTACAAGAAACTGCTGGCCGGGCAGTCCAAAGCGGTTTGTGCCTTGAAGGGTATTTCGCTGTCGGTCGGCAGAGGGCAGATCGTCGGCCTCATCGGCCCGAACGGCGCTGGAAAATCGACCTTGCTCAACCTCATGGCGGGCCTCATCTTCCCGACGGAAGGATGCGTGAGCGTGTGCGGCTATCCCGCCCGGTCCATTGAAGCTCACAGCGGTATGGGCTATATGCCGGAGCATCCGTCGTTTCTCGGCCGTTATTCGGCGCGGGCGGTTTTGAGATACCACGGCGCGCTGTCGGGCATGTCGAGGCAAGCCACCGAGGACCAGATAGACAAATGGACCGAGCAGCTTCAAATGACCGAATACATCGACAGGCAATGCTCGGACTTCTCCCAGGGGATGAAGCAGCGATTGGCGCTGGCCATCGCGCTCATTAAGGATCCACAGATGCTGCTCCTGGACGAGCCGAGCAACGGGCTCGATCCGGTCGGTATCGTCCAGCTTCGCAATTTCTTGAAGGCATTATCTGAAGAGGGCACGACCATTGTGATCAGCTCCCACCGTTTGGGCGAACTGGAGAAGCTGACGTCGGATTATCTTTTTTTGTATCGCGGGCAGGTCGTCAGTTTCGGGGAGAAAATCGCATCGGGTGGGGCGGGGCAATTGCGCGTAGAACTGGCCCATCCGACGGACGGCGGACCAGTCTCGGACGGACACAGTATCGCCGAGAGGCTGTTGCCGGCCTCGAAGATAATCAGCGCGTCAGACACGGAATTGCTCATTGCCATCGAGTACGAAGAGGAGGTCCCCGACATCGTCTGCGATCTGGCGAAAGGCGGCGCCCGCATCAAAGGCGTATCGCTGCAAAAAGAGGACATCGAGGAAGTCTTCCTGCGTTTGTATCAAGAGAGGAATTAGCCGATGAGAGCGCTCGAGTTGATGAGAGAGACATTATCTCGCGGGATTTATATCTGGATCGCGCATTTTAGCTGGTTCGCCATCTACGCGATTTTTCTGATCGTTTATGATCCGCGTGATTGGGGCTTCCAGTCGTTCCTTTTCGTCTGGGCCGGGTGTCTGTTGCCTCTCTTTCTCAGCGCCGGTATTTTCGGCAACGACGTCGCATCCGGACGTATCTGCGTTCTGATGACCAAACCGTTCTGGGCTGGAGAGCTTTATATCTACCGTTTGCTGGGTCTGTCGTTGCAGGCGTCCATACACCTGACGATAGCCGGGTGCGGACTGATGATTATCCATTCTCTGACGGGTTTGGGCAACCTGGACAATCTGGTTTTATGGCTTTTTGCGTCCTGGCTGCTGTTCAATAACTGGGCGGCGGTCTCCTCATCCCTTTCGGTCGTCATCAGCCGGGCTTATAACTGTCTTTTCCTCATTCTCGCCATTATCTCGATCAATATTTTGGTCAACATCCTAAAGTACGATCATTCCGATGATTTCATAACAAAAGTCATGAAAGTCCTTACTAAATATGTCTTTCCTCCTTTCGGTATCTTGATGAAGCTAAGCAAGGGCGAATACGGAGAGGACAGCCTGGTCGTCGGCAAATATCAGTTGATGAAAGGCCTCGCCTGCACGGTGCACTGTTTCATGCTGACCTTATTTTACGGCACGATCGGCGTGCTCATGTTGAGTAAGCGACAATTCTTCTCCAGGAGCAATTAGACGTGAAAGACCAGAAACAACCCAAACGCCGGCGTTTGAAGAAATGGCACGGGATCATCGTCCTGTTAGTGCTTGTGTTTGTGGTCTTTCGAGTCTCCGGGCACTACAAGCTCAAAAAGCAGTTGCGAATCCTGAAAGACCAGGGTTATCCCGTTACTTTAGAGGAATTGGAACAATCCCTTCGTTTACCCAAAGGCACGCGGAATGCCGCTGATATCTACAAGAGGGCCTTCGCGAGCTATGTCGAATGGGCCAAGGAAGATCGCAAGCCTCTTCCCATTATCGGCAAGGCGGATTCACCGGCGCGCACGCAAACGATGGATGCTGAGACCAGGCGGCTTGTGGAGAAATTCCTCTCCGATAATGAGCAAACCCTTTCACTATTGTATCAAGCGGCTGACGTAGAGCATTGCAGGTATAAGATCGACTTGACTCGAAAGTGGTCGTACCAGTATTTGCCACCCGAATACGAGGGCGCGCGGGCGTGCATTCGCCTTCTCAGCCTTGAAGCCCTGATCTTGTGCGAGAATCCGGATCCGAACAGGATGCTGGGATCCATTCGGGCGAGTCTGGCCCTTGCCGATTCGGTGAATGTGCCTTTATTAGAGCACAACCTCTTTCACAACGCTTTGAGGAATGGACCGTATAGAAACATCGAGCGGTGTCTAAATAGAATATCGACGACGGACGCCTTTTTACTCGCACTCACGGAAAGGCTTAATGCTTACGATTATCAAGAGGAATTCAGGCAAGCGATGATCGGAGAGCAATGTCGCATGCTCCACACGCTTCAATTGCCCGTTGCAGAGCTTCTCGATCAAGTCGATTCGAGGGATGGGCTTTTTCGCCTGAAGCTCGTTTTGAGGAAGATTTCCGGCTCTTACGATAAAGTGGTGTTGGAGTATATCCGTATGATGCAGGACTGTTTCAAAGCCCTGGATTTATCCGAGAATGAAAGGCTGGTCGCTTTTGAATCCATCCAAAAACGTAGTAACAAGTGGGGAGGTTCGATTACCCAGAGGCTCATGAACGACGTAGCCCTTGATTTGAGGTTTGAATTCTTGCGTCTGGCTCACTTGCGAGTGACTCAAACCGGACTGGCCATCGAGCGGTACAGGCTCGCCGAGGGGCGCTTGCCCGGGTCTCTGGAAGACCTCGTTCCCACCTATATGCAAGCCGTACCGTCAGATCCGTACGACGGTCGAAGTTTGAAATATC
>CAYZAH010000380.1:0-4826 GCA_964475805.1 uncultured Pirellulales bacterium
GGCGGGAGCCGGATAGGACGCTCGCTCCCAATGCCACCGATGCGTTCTTCAAAAACCCTCGTCGTGTTGCACTGCTGTTTTTACTTGCCATTGTGGTTCTCCCAAATCAGAATTCAGTCTGTTAGTATACTTTGGTAGTCCCAGGTCGTCAACCAACGTGAATCGAACTGCGACACTGACGCTCTTGGCTTTAGGTACAATGTTCTACAGATTTTGCCGTGCAAGCATGGGGATAAGCGATTACATTAGGGACTGTCTGTCCGTCGAAGGCGGGCTGACTGTCCCTTTGATCTTAGAGGGACAGGCATCTTTTGCCGGGAAGGCGCCGTCAAAAGCAGCCAGTCCCATTGGGAGTTCTAAATGAAACGTACTTTGCTGGTGTTGGCGGCGGGGTTAGGGACCCGCTATGGGGGACTCAAGCAAATAGACGAGGTCGGCCCACACGGCCAGACTCTCATCGACTATTCCGTTTACGACGCTGTGCGAGTCGGATTCGAGAGAATCGTCTTCGTGATCAGGCACTATTTTGAGAACGCTTTCAGGGAGAAAGTAAGCAGCAAGTTCGACCGTTTCGTGGAAACGGCGTTTGCGTACCAGGAGACGGATGCCTGCCTCGATGGTTTTGCGCTGGTCGAGGGCCGTGAGAAACCGTGGGGCACGGGCCACGCGATACTTGTCAGCCGGAACGTGATCGACGGGCCTTTCGCCGTCATGAACGCCGACGATTACTACGGAGTCAACTCATTAAGGACGATCCTCGGGTTCGTCACAGCCGAACACGCTTCGAGCGACGATCATGCGATGGTCGGCTACGTCCTCAAGAACACGCTGAGCGAATACGGGACGGTCTGTCGAGGCGTCTGCGAGTGCGACGCGGAAGCATTCCTTAAGACCATTGCAGAGCGAAGGGAAGTCCGGAAGACTGCGGAAAGCGCCAGCTATACTGATGAAGACGGCACCAACCACGCCCTGACCGGTGATGAGATTGTCTCGATGAACCTTTGGGGATTTCAACCGTCTATCTTCGATCATCTCCAAGCCCAGTTCGAGCAATTTCTGAAGGATCATGGCACGTCGGCGAATTCCGAGTTTCTCATTCCGTCCGTCGTCAACAATCTGATCCATACCGGAGGCGGCGCCGTGAAAGTGCTGCGCACGGAAGACTCGTGGTTTGGAGTCACGTATCGCCAGGATAAAGCCATTGCCTCTCGGTGCATACGGGAGTTAACCGACGAGGGCCTGTACCCCGAAAAGCTCTGGAGCTCCTGATGCAAGACAGCGTGGAATCGGTTGTAAGACATTTCGATCTCGGCGGTACGCTCGTGGAAGCGGTGCCTCTAGCGCAGGGTCATATCAACGACACGTATATCCTGACCAGCGACCAGGGTGGGCGGTTCGTCCGGCACGTCTTGCAGCGGATAAACCACGAGGTCTTCAAAGACCCTCCGGCGACGATGGCTAATATCATGCGCATCACCGAGCACATACGCGACAAAATGCGAGGGACCGATCCGGAACTGGCCTCGCGCCAGTTGACGGTCATCCGGGCGGACAACGGCAGCGCGTACTGGAAAGACCGGCAAGGCAATTACTGGCGCGTATACAATTTCGTGGAGCATGCAGTCACCTACGATACGGGGGCCTCAACTGACGTAGCCCGTGAGGCGGCTCGAATGTTCGGTTGGTTTCAGCGGATGTTAGACGATCTTCCGGGGCCTACCTTGCATGACACGATCCCGAATTTTCACAATACGCCTTTACGCTTCGAGCAATTTCAACAGGTCCTCAAGGAAGACCCGTGCAGCCGGGCCGGGCAAGCCAAGCCCGAGATTGAGTTCGTGCTTGAAAACGCGGGCATTTGTGATGTTCTTAAAGACTCCGTGAAGAGCGGAGATTTCCCGTGCCGGATCGCGCACAACGACGCGAAGATTAACAACGTCATGTTCGACGAGCGCACCGGCCAGGGCGTCTGCGTGATCGACCTGGATACGGTTATGCCGGGCCTGTCCATCTACGACTTTGGAGATTTGGTAAGAACCGCGGCCAACCCGGCCGAGGAAGACGAACCCGATCTGTCGAAGGTGGCGCTGGACATTTCGATGTTCGCGGCGCTGGCTCGCGGCTACGCGAAGGAAACATGCCGATTCTTAACGCCGATAGAGAAAGAGTACCTGGGCTTCGGGGGCAAGCTGATCACATTCGAGCAACTGATAAGATTCCTCACGGACTATCTCAAGGGGGACGTCTACTATAAGATTCATCGCGCCGGGCACAACCTCGACCGCAGCCGCACGCAGATGAAGCTCGTTCAATCCATCATCGAGCAAGAATCTGCCATGAACGAAATTGTACAGAATGCTTTCGAGGAGGTAGAAAACCGGAAGGCATAAAAGGATTATGCCATTCACCAGTATCAATTCGCCGTTCTATGCTTGGTAGTTGCTTGCTGATTTTTGATCCTGGACACCAGGGTCTCTTTCAACTTATCACGTTGCACCTGATCTCGGGCGCGATGACTTGCGCTCGGAAGGGGTTTGGTTCGTCTGACGTGATTTATCTCGCTCTGCACCGTCTGTCGAAGTTTTCTTAACAGATGTCGGTTCTGATCCGATAGCCGTTGTCGAACCGCCTTTCACCTGGGTTGTAATCTCAATCGGATAAAAAAGTGCACAATAACAAAACAAGACTCCTCCAAGCAGGATGAGAAAACCCACAACGATGATTCTTGTCTTTGTTGGCATATCCAATCCTTACCTTAAATGCTGTAGGTATAGATTATGAAAAAACACGTCATAAGTAAATAGAAAAATACCACACAAGTGAATATTTGCCCTATTAGCCGAATCTCCATTCGGCGATCGTCAAGCCAAAGATTCCCCAATATGCAAGCACACATAGGAATAGTACAAATCTGACGCCATAACTGTGTTTCTGCACCACT
Organism: uncultured Pirellulales bacterium; assembly: GCA_964475805.1. Taxonomy (GTDB): domain Bacteria; phylum Planctomycetota; class Phycisphaerae; order Sedimentisphaerales; family Anaerobacaceae; genus JAFGTG01. Next base: position 2,942 of record CAYZAH010000380.1, read on the forward strand.
TCAGACTGGCGGAAAATCTGCACTGTTGTTGCGAGGGCAACAAGCAGGATGATTGCTGCCATAATACTTATGGCCGGATCGAGTGTACTTACTACAGATTTGTCCAACATAAGCGTTCCTGCAGCCATCTTTTGAGCTGTCTCAATCCCCTTCGGATCCGAGAGGGCGCCCCGCCAGTAAGGAATTCGCGAGGACATCCTAAGTATGGATTTGATGATATGGGCACCGGCAATCGTCGGAAGCAAGAGCAGGGCAAACGTCTTGACGGTTGCTCCCAAAGGCGGCGCCTTCCGGCCGGATACCAATCTGATCAAAGCAACTACAGCCAATAACGCGAGGGCAGGTAATACGACGAACAGGATAGCCGCAGAGACAAGATTGATCATCGACCCTGTTATTCCAAACGTATCTGTAAGACGATCCGGCAGCCACATCATAATGGAATAGGAAACCGACCACTCAGAGAGAATCTCATAGATGACAAACCCACTCACCAACAAGATGAATCCAATTTCCGCTGGTCGCAAATTAACGCCTGTGAAGAAATCGGCGAACGGCCGTCGGGTTGAGAATCGGATATTTTTATAAGGGCATGACTTCAGACATTGTGTGCACAACAGGCAATCCCGATTGTCCCTGATTGTAGCCGGGTAGAGATTGCTCGTGCATGAACGGCCGATTAGTCGATAATGATTCTTCTTCACGCAACAGTCTTTCGTTTTACAGTTCCTGCAACTGGATAAATCGTCGGCCCGCCATTCGAATGGTGATATGAGGGCGTACAGGCCGAGCAAATGACCTACCGGGCAGACGTAGCTGCAGAACGCGCGCTTGCGGAATATCAGGGAGACGTCTACCGCCACGATTATCAGCATCAACATGTAAAGTGCCATTTGACGAGGAATTCGGTTCACGGCCAGAGTGTGTACTCCCACAATCCAGATGAGTGTATAGAAGATGGTTACTACCCAGCCACTCTTGAGGATGCGAGGCACTTGTCGCCTGAGACCTATTCTTTCGGCCCAGTATGTAATAAGTTCCACGGGGCAAACGGTACACCACAAGCGCCCCGCTAAAATGGCGATGATGACGATAACGGGCCACCAATAGGACCAAACGATCAGATTTGAGAGGTTCGTATTTCGAAGCCAACTGGCAAAATCCGGATCATTCGTTGTTACTCCGAGGCCACCAACGACAAGCAGTACGAAGACGATCAGCATTATCAGTTGCGGTATGACCGGAAACCACTTCGCCCCGAATAGTCCCTTGATAAGTCTGATCTTAAATAGATTCATGTATTTGCCTGACTCCAATTCAATCGTTATGTCCACTAAGTACCACAAACGGCGCTTAACAACAATAGGAAACAAAAGGGGTCATGTTTTGATTCTCTCCATCAATTACTGGTAGCATATTCCCTGTGCAAGAATAAACCCTGACCCGTCCGATGCTCTCCTTGAAATAGTGAAGACCACGCTATGACGTATCGGTCATGCTTGGTAGTTTATGACCACTCATGAAGTAGGTGCGAGAATTGAAGGTACGGATTCTTCTTGACCTCTCAATGAGAATTTGGTACACATAACAACGGAGCTAACACTTGTGCCAGCCGATAGTCCGGGAGTGTAAAGGTTGGAAGACATGCAGGGGTGTTAGGATATACCAATTCTCTGAAGACCTGCGGGAGCATGCGGCGATAGTGGGTATTACCGTGGTTGTATATGTCATTCAATCGACTCATTGTTTGAAGGAGGACTATCATGTACAGAAAATGGGTTTATCTAATTTCTTTTATTTTGGTAACGAATCTGGTCGGTAACGCTTCAGCCGGCTTAGTGGGGCACTGGAAGCTGGATGAGGGATCCGGCACCATCGCTCACGA
>CAYZAH010000381.1:0-4823 GCA_964475805.1 uncultured Pirellulales bacterium
AGAGCAGGCCGACCAGAAAAAGGAGCTGGCCGAGATAGAGACCGACCACCGCCGGCCGCACCGCGTAGCTCAGGCTTTCCGCAGATGCCATATAGCCGCCTATTGGTGGGATTGCTCAGGAGGCGCCGGGCAGCGTCCGCCTCATCGAGGACAAAGGTCTTTCGATACCAACCTACCCCTCGCCACGGCAGCTTACCCGCGTACCCGTTCTCACTCGGGTTGAATGGCCCCGCGATGGCCCAATCGTGCGGCAGCCGGACCGTCTGCCAAGCCGAGTCATCAAAGCCTGGCGTCTGGCTTCCTTCCGGATCGCCCTTGACGAACTTCCAATCCGCGTTGAAGTTGACGACTTTTCGACCCGCAGAAGACGACGCTCTGGCGCTCGACGAAGGACAAATCCCTACGGCAATCAGAGTGATCTGCAAAATAACCGACGTTGTAATCTTCATGATCTTTCCTCAGAATTGTAGCGGTTAGTCATGGAGCTATATTAGAGTCGTAGGATGGGCCCGCCTCTGGCGGGTTGCCCATGCGGTTAGTCTCAGACCCGGCAGTAACTCCGGGCGAACTCAGCGCCCTTGCGCAAGGCCGCGGCGTTCACGGGCAGCGTCTTGTGGTGCCGTTCGGCGAGCACGTCGGGCAAAGCTTCTGCCGCTGCATCCGGAGTCAAATCTCCCCGCACCTGCAAATACGCACCCAGCGCCACCATATTGGCGCTGCGATAACTGCCAAGCTCGATAGCCAGCTCATCGGCCGGCACGCGGATAATCTCAATCGAGTCATCCAATTCCGGATCGACGTCGATCAGGGAACTATTCATAATCAGCAGTCCGTCGTTCTTCAACCGTGGGCCGAATTTGCTCAGCGAGGCTTTGTTCAGAACAATCAATGAATCAGGTTTGCTCACGAGGGGACAGGCGATTCGATGATCGGCGATGACTACCATGCAATTCGCGGTGCCGCCGCGAACCTCGGCGCCATAAGAGGACATGTACGTGACTTCCTTACCGGCTTTCATCGCCGTCTGAGCAAGCAGCTTGCCGGCCAACAGTACACCCTGCCCACCAAAACCCGCGATGAAAACCTCTTCGTACAAGCCGTCCGCCTCCATTCTCATCCCTTCAATCGTCCCAGCGGAAAGACCTTGGTCATTTCGCTTTCAATCCACTCCATCGCCTTGGCCGGACTCATCCGCCAGTACGTCGGGCACGAAGAAAGCAGCTCGACCAGGGCCAGCCCTTGGGCACCGTTGATTTGCAGCTCGAAAGCGTGCTTGATGGCTTTCTTGGCCTGGCGAATCCGAGCCGCACTGCTCAGCGCGCAACGCTCTATGTAAATCGTCCCTGGCAAAGTCGCCAGAAGTTCCGAAACTTGAAGCGGGTAGCCTTGCTCGGCCGCCGTCCGGCCTTCCGGCGTCGTGGCCGTCACCTGATTGAGCATCGTCGTCGGAGCCATCTGCCCGCCGGTCATTCCGTAGACGGCATTATTGACGAAGATCACCGTGATCTGCTCGCCCCGATGTCCGGCGTGCAGGATTTCGGCGGCGCCGATACTCGCCAGGTCGCCGTCCCCCTGGTAGGAGAAGATGATCTTGTCCGGGTTGGTCCGCTTCATCCCCGTCGCGACAGCGGGAGGCCGACCGTGAGCCACCTCGACCATATCGACGTCGAGATAATCGTAGGCCAACACCGCGCATCCCACGGGGGCGATGCCGATCGTCCGATCGTGGATGCCCAATTCGTCGATAGCTTCGGCGAGCAGCCGATGAGCGATCCCGTGCCCGCATCCGGGACAGTAGTGCGTCGGACAATCCTTGAGTGTCGGCGTTCGCCTAAATATTGTTTTCATGCCTCGTCCCTGATGTGACGGTCAATTGCCTGATTTGATCGAGAATCTCATCCGCGGTAGGCACACCGCCGCCGGGTCGGCCGTAGAACGCCACCGGTGCTCTTCCCGCTACGGCGAGTTTGACGTCCTCGACCATCTGACCGTTGCTCATCTCGACGGTCAGAAAAATCCGCTGCCCGTCCGCGGCCCTGCCGATTTGCTCAGTCGGAAAGGGCCACAGCGTAATAGGACGAATCCAGCCGGCTTTGATTCCTTCTTTCCTTGCCTTGTCCACCGCGCTGCTCACGATTCTTGCTACGATACCATACGCAACGACGATAATCTCCGCGTCGTCGACCTCGTATTGCTCGCAGAGCACTTCGTCTCTCTCGATCCGCTTGTACCGCTCCAGCAGCTTCTTGTTGAGCGCTTCGAGCACCCCCTCCCCGAGCCACAATGAGCGCACAATATTCTGCCCTCGGCCCTTCATTCCGGTCAACGCCCAGTCCTTCGGCGGCAAGTCCCGGCGAGGCTTTTTCTCTAACACAACCGGCTCCATCATCTGGCCCACAATGCCGTCGATCAGGATCATCACGGGCATCCGATACTGGTCCGCCAGGTCGAAGGCTAACGGCATGCAATCGACCAATTCCTGCACGCTCGCCGGCCCGAGCACGATGGTTCGATAGTCGCCGTGCCCGCCGCCCCGAGTGGCCTGAAAATAATCCGCTTGCGACCCTGCAATATTGCCCAGGCCCGGCCCGCCTCGCATCACGTTGACCACAACCGCCGGAAGCTCGGCGCCCGCCAAGTAGCTTATTCCCTCCTGCATGAGACTGATACCCGGGCTGGACGAGCTTGTCATCGCGCGCTTGCCCGTCGCCGAGGCCCCGAAGACCATATTGATCGCGGCCAGCTCGCTCTCGCTTTGCACAAACACCCGGCCTTCTTCGGGCATTCGCCGGGACATGTAGGCGGGGATTTCGTTTTGAGGCGTGATCGGATAGCCAAAATAGGCATCGCAACCGGCAATGATCGCCGCCTCCGCCAGCGCCTCATTGCCACACATTAGAATCCTGTCACTCATACAGCAGAAATCATGCTCTTTCTTTGGCCAGGACCGACTTGGCCTTTCCCGATGGCTGCGGGGTGGCCTCAATCTGCCTGTGCTCGTCGCGATAAACCTCGATTATCGCTTCCGGGCAGACAATCGCGCAAATGCCGCAGCCGGTACAATCGCCCTCGGCAACCTCGGCGGGAAAATAACCCGCCTTGTTCGAGTTCTTTGACATAACGATGCCGTCTCGGGAGCACACCCACATGCACAGCCCGCAACCTTTGCATCGTTCGCAGTCAATAGCTATCTTGCCAGCCATCTTGTATTCCCCCAAACAAAAACCGCTACGAACAAAAACGCCACACGCGGCTACCGGATACTAACAGCGAGGCAGATACCTGTAAAGCAAAAACACCGCCTGCGCATTCATGCGTACCGCCGCTTTTTCACTCTTGTTCGCCAAGATAGAACGTCTTACTCTCCTCATCGAAATGGACGGCCAGGCCTGGTCCGACGTCGTCAGGACCTAAACCGATCAGTTTCAACGGGTTGTGGAAACCCATCGCGACAAGCTCACCGGTACTGACCAGGTCCAGCGACGCCAGATGGTTCATACAATCCAGCATCATGGCCGACGAGCCTGCCAGGTAGCCCGTCTTGGGATCGTGCAGCCTGCCGGTCGCCTCCAGCACGACGTCGTGGCCTAACACGTGGTATCGTCCCGCTTCGAGCCCCGAAGGAGAGGTCGCGTCACTAACCACCACACAACGCTCGGCCCCTTTGGTTCTGATGATGGTCTTGAGCAGAGAAGGCGGCAAATGATGCCCGTCCGTTATGATTATCGCCACGAGGTCGTCATTGGCCAGGCCCGCCCAGACGGGATTCTCGTGCCGGTCCAACATTCGCGGCACGCCGTTACCCAGGTGCGTCAGCGACACCGCTCCCGCCTTCACCAACCTGCGCAAATCCTCCTCCCCCGCCATCTGATGCCCTAACGAAACGGCAATACCCAATTCCGTTGCACGCCGGGCGATGTCCTCGGCCCCGTCCAGTTCCGCCGCGATGGTCAGTATCTTCACCTCGCCGCCGGCCCAGTCGATGAGCTGTTCGAGGAGCTTCACGTCCGGCTCGACGATCCATCGCGCATTATGGGCGCCTCGCGCTCCTTCCACGGGCGAGATAAAAGGACCTTCGATATGAATCCCTAACAACCGGCCGCGAAATTCGTCCTTCTGCAACGTAGCCGCGATGATCGGCAGGTTATGCTCATACACCTGGCGGGGACTTGTGATGAGCGTCGCCAGGAAGCCGGTCGTCCCGGCCGCGAACACGCCCCGGCACGCCCGCTCGAAATCGTCCTGCGTCAATCCAATATCCGAGAAATCGACGCCCTTGTAGCCGTTGACCTGAATGTCCACCAACCCTGGTACTTTCACTGCACCCAAAACGCGCACTCCTTTCTTCAAAACAAATCCTATAGCTCACCGGCCACAAAATAGCAACGACTAACGACCAACTATTGCCACAGAGAGCACAGAGGACACAGAGCAATAGTAAATAGAAAATAATAAATAGTAAATGGCAATGGCCACGAATTCACACGAATCAACACGAAAATTCTCAGGCGAGACATAACATACGAGCAACGAGGCACGAGAAACGAGTAACGAGTGACGACTACTCACCAGAAGTCCGCGAAGGGTCACGAAGACAACCAGATACTAAATACCATACACCAACGACTATATACTAATCCAGGCACGAATTAACGCGGTTTTTATACTTCGATACTTGTCCGGCAGTTTTTTGGACGGATTCATTCTCGACGCTGGTCATTCCTGCGAAAGATTGTCACCCCTGAGAAAGCAGGGGCAGGAATCCAAGTGCGTAGGGTGGCGGCTTGCCCCACCGTCTTGCTACAAAAAATGTTAAGGATTAC
>CAYZAH010000382.1:0-4820 GCA_964475805.1 uncultured Pirellulales bacterium
GGACGTCGTCCGGATGGGCCGAGATGAGGCCATCGAGGCCGTTCGAAAGGGTAAAGTGGCCGCAGCGGCCGTTCTCAAAAAGGGCATTGGAGACGGATTTGAAGCGCTGTTCAACAATAAGGAACCCAAACTGGAAGTTGCGTCGGACCCCTCGCGCCGAATGGAAAGCGGCTATCTCCAAGGCCTTCTTGTCAAAGCACAGTTCGAGGCCCTGAGCGACAAATTCATGGACCGGCAATGGATGAAAAATCAGGTTGGCTCATGGCGAGACGATATCAAAAAGGCCAGTGATGCCAACGATCTCGATGCGAAGCAGGCGAGACTTTATCTGGATTTCTTCGATTCTCTCGACACTTTGATGACGGATGTCAACGAGGAGAATTTCCGCGCAGGTTTTGACGGAGATATGTTGAACTTCGCCAAATTGGAGGTGAGCAGAGAGCGTGAGGGCCCCGTTGCGCCGTTTCAAATCACGTTTCCGCAGGTTTTACTCTGGGGCTTTATGGGGTGCACGGCGACGTTCGCGATCTCGATTGTGAAGGAGCGCACGCGTGGCACATTTGATCGTCTTCGCGTTGGTCCGATTGGGCGCGCCCATATTCTCGGGGGAAAGGGTCTCTCGTGCTTCTTTACGTGCGTGCTCGTCATGTGCATCCTGTTCGTCGGCGCCGAGGCGATCTTCAAGATGCCCATCGGTAACCCGCTGCTGTTCATCCCGGCGGCATTGTGCACAATCCTATGCTTTGTCGGATTGATGATGTTCATGTGCACGCTGGGCCGGACCGAGCAGAGCGTCGGCGCGGCGGGCTGGGCGATCCTGATGATTGCCGGTATGTTAGGCGGAGCGATGATGCCGCTGGCTTTCATGCCGTCGTGGATGCTCCCGCTCAGCCACTTGAGTCCGGTCAAATGGGGCATATACGCACTGGAAGGGGCGATCTGGCGCGACTTCACGTTCGCTGAAATGATCGGCCCGTGCGCGATTCTATTGGCGATAGGAACGGTGTGCTTCTCGCTGGGCGTAGTAATGCTGCGAAGACAGGAGGACTAAGTCACCTGCAGGCTGCCAAAGCGTGCACGGCAAGACGCCGAAGGTCCGAAAGAACGTTCCGCGTATGCGATGCACGCGTCGAAAAATGCTCAATTGTCAAGGATCCCGCCGGCGGTTACTCGATGATGATGGCTTCGACGGGGCATTCGTCGGCGGCTTGCTGAACCGCGTCCTCGTGCTCGGCGGGGACTTCGTCCACGATCACCTGCGCCTGGTCGTCGCCCATCTCGAAGACCTCGGGGCAGGTATCAACACACAGTCCGCAAGCCGTGCAGGTATCTTCAATTCTCACTACCATGATGAACTCCTTGCCCACCTCTTTGATCCCTCGTCTGCTTGCGAGAGGTTCAAAACAACGGGTGGGCTACTCTTGTATTAAGGTTTCTTGATATATTCCCGCGAACCGGGATTCGTTCGCGCTGAACAATAGCGGCTCGAACAAAATTTGTCAAACCAAAATGTTTTGGTGGAAAACCGCATTTTTTCTGATATACTCAGTAACGTATCGGCATGTTCAGTCAACAGCCGGTCAACGATCACCAATATCGAAGATCCGCCGAAGGCGGAGCCAAATTTTCGGCCGGGTCCCATGCAGACCGAGCCCGTGAACCTGGTCAGGCGGGGAACCGAGCAGCCATAAGCGTGAGCTTGGTGGTGCCGTGGGTTAACCCGGCCGCCTTTTTGATTTATTATTTATTATTTTCTATTTATGATTGCCGTGGAGGATATTGGACCGGGAGGAACTCAAAAAGAGAACGAAGGGTTTTGCTCACCGGTGCGTGAAGCTGGCTCTCGCGCTGCCCAAGGGACCGCTCGGCGACCATGTTAGGGGGCAACTGGTCAGATGCTCGACTTCTGTAGGGTCAAACTATAGAGCCGCTTGTATCGCCCAATCGAGGGCAAGTTTCGTCTCCAAACTGAGTATTGTCATAGAAGAGGCAGATGAGTCCTGTTACTGGCTGGAATTCCTTATTGATGAGAAGCTGCTGAATGCCAAGCAAGTCTTCCCATTACTTAACGAGGGAATGGAGTTAACATCCATTTTTGTCAAAGCAAGAAAGACAATAAAAAATAGTAAATAATAAATAGTAAATTAGAAATGTCATATACTGTTTTAGCAAGGAAATACAGGTCGCAGACGTTCGATGACGTGGTCGGGCAGGATCCGATTGCACAGACGCTGAAGAACGCTATCAAGACCGGGCGGGTCGCCCATGCCTATCTTTTCACGGGCACACGCGGCGTCGGCAAGACGACCATGGCCCGGATATTGGCCAAGGCGCTTAATTGCCTTTCCGTCGACGAGCCTACGACCAAGCCATGCTGCAAGTGCGATAGCTGCGTCGCCGTGAACGTCGGCGAGGATATCGACGTCATTGAGATCGACGGGGCCTCCAATAACCGGGTCGATGAGATCCGCGAGCTTCGCGAGAACGCGATCTATCGGCCGGCACGCTCCAGATTCAAGATCTACATCATCGACGAAGTACACATGCTGACGATCTCCGCGTTCAACGCGCTTCTCAAGACGCTGGAAGAGCCGCCCAGCCATATCAAGTTCATTTTCGCCACGACCGAGCCGAACAAGGTTATCGCGACGATCCAGTCGAGGTGCCAGCGGTTCGATTTTAGCAATATCGGTCCGGCCGTCATCGCCGAGCAGCTCAAATCAGTCCTCAAACAAGAGAAGATCAAATACGAAGACGACCTGATTCTGCCTTTGGCGAAAATGGCCAACGGTTCGATGCGGGACGGCTTGAGTCTGCTGGACCGGCTCATCAGCGCGGGTGTCGAGCCTCTCAGCGCCTCGCTCCTTGAGGAGTTCCTGGGCTGTCCCAACAGCGAGAAGATATGGAGCCTCGTCGAGCAAATCGGCAATGGCGACGCCGCTGGGACGCTTGCCGCGATAGAGAATTTGATCAGCAGCGGAGTCGTCGAGGTCCAGATCGTCGATTCGCTGATCGATTCCATGCGTGATCTGATGGTGGTCAAATCCACGGGCCGCGACAGCCAACTGGTCATCCTGACGGAACAGCAGCGGGACCGCGCCGCCGAGCTCGCTGAGAAGTATGACGTAGCCGGGCTGGTTTACAACATTGCGACCCTGGAGAAACTGCGATGGGCCGTCAAGAACAGCGATACGAGCCGGGCGCTTTTGGAAGCGTCACTTTTGCGATTCGCACTTAGCGAGCACTTCCTGAACGTCGATCAGCTCCTCTCACAATTGAAGCCGGGAGCTCCGGCTACCGTTAAAAAAAAAGTCCGCAGCGAGGTAGGTAGTCCGTTTGTCCACCCACCTGAATCCGCAACCGGCGGAACTCGAACCGTCAGCCGTGAGTCACAGACCGCACGCAGTGAATCTCCAAGTTCTGCCGGACTAAACGACATCGAATCGGTGAAGGGTAACTGGCAAGACACTCTGAAGCTTATTAGCGACGAACTCGGCCCGGGAACCGCGGCACTACTGAGTTCTGCTGTGCCAAGCAGGTTCGAGGACGGTGTGCTAACGCTCGAATTCAGTCCTTCGGCGCAAACAAGAATGGGCGCCAGCAAAGACCGGCTGGACCAGGTCCAGGCCCTTTTGGGCAAACAACTTTCGATGCCTTTGACATTGAAGTTGGAGACAGCCAGACGCGAACAGGTCGAGCCCAGGACCGACCAGGTCCAACCGAGGACCTTCAGCCAAAAGAGAAACGATCTTTTGAACGACCCCGCCGTCAAAACCGTCCTCATGGGCCTCGACGCCACCATCACCGGCATCGAAGAAGACGCGGGTGATTAGCTATTGACTATTGACAATTGACTGATGTCCCCGAAGAAGAGAGGTCTTGCTGGGAGGCGTAAGATTCCAGACAAAGCAATCCCGTTTGGGTGAAGTGGCAGGGTAAATGATGAGTAGTGCGTATACTGAGAGTTTGAACAGGCTGATCGAGGAATTTGGGAGGCTGCCGGGGGTGGGGCCCAAGACGGCGGAAAGGCTGGCATTTTACATTTTGAAGGCCAGGCCCGAGGAGGCCATGAAGCTCGCCGACGCGATCCGGGACGTGAAAAATAAGATCAAGCGTTGTCAGGTTTGCTACAATCTCTCGGAACAAGATACCTGTCAGATTTGCTCGGACTCCCGGCGCGACAAGAGCCTGATTTGCGTCGTCGAGCAACCCAAGGACGTCATAAGTCTTGAAAAAACCGGGGCATGCAAATGGGTCTACCACGTTCTCGGCGGCCATATCGCTCCGCTCGAAGGCATCGAGCCGGACGATCTTACGATCAAAGAGCTCGTCGAGAGAGTACGCGCTGGTAACGTCAAAGAGATAGTCATGGCGACGAATCCGAACTTGGCCGGCGACGGAACGTCGCTGTACATAAGCTCGCTGCTCAGAACGGCTGACGTGAAGATCACCCGTTTAGCCAGAGGTATACCTTCCGGCAGTACGATCGAGTACGCCAGCGGCAGAATCCTGAGCGATGCCATCCTTGGCAGGCAGGAAATAGAGTAACTTTTTTGGCGTGCCACAGCGAAGTTCTTCAACCGCTCTTCAAATCTTGACGAAATCTCCTACTGTGCTTATCATGGAACTGATCCTGTCGCGTTGACGGATGTATACTACGTTTTTTCAGGTGTTATGATGAAGCTGGAGATGAGAAGACAGATGCGGATGGAGCAGAGGATGAAGCTCGCTCCGCACATGATCCAATCGATGGAGATTCTCCAGCTCCCCATTCTCGCCCTCCAGGAAAGAATCGAACAGGAGTTGAACAACAATCCCGT
>CAYZAH010000383.1:0-1708 GCA_964475805.1 uncultured Pirellulales bacterium
TTCCAGAGGGCCAGGCCGATGCCGTGGCCGGTGAGGATTTCCAGGACGTCGCGCAGCCAAGCCAAGACGACCTTGTGCGGCGTCTTGTTGTACGCTCCGCCTTCGCCGCAATGGACGCCCACGCCCATCCGGGCCAGGTCGGCCCATTTTTGGTAGTGTTGTTCGAGGCGCTTGCGGTCCCAGCCGTTGCCGGGCCAGGCCGGGGTGGGGAAATTCTGGCCGTTGACCCATGAGGCCCCGTAGTGGCTGATGAACATCGGCTGGTAAGCCCGCGTGCTCTGGCCTATGCCGAGGTCCGCCAATTCCGGCATCGGCTCATTGCCCCAGCTCAGCCCGTCGGCCACGATGATACGGTCGGGATTGATTTCGCGAATCGCCTTGACCGTCGTGCGCACGACGCGCTCGTGGTCGGCCCGGCTCATCTGATTGCCGACAGACGGAGGCTCGTTAATCAGGTCGAAGCTGAGTTTGTCTCTGGATATGCCTTTGTACCGCTTAGCCATCAACTGCCAATGAAAACAGAACGCGTCGAGCGCCGTTTTGTCCTTCCATAGGCTGTGCGGCTCGGCGAACTCTCGATTGACGGAGTAGCCGGGCCCGCGATGGAAGTTCAGGCTCACGTGTAAGCCGTGCTTGTTAGCCAGCTCGATACCGCGGTCGAGCTTTTCGAGCATCGGTTCGTGAATCTTGTAGTCGTCCCCGTCCTCGATCCACAGCCGGTAGCACGACGGGAACCGCACGAAGTCGAAGCCGAAGTCCCGAATCCACCGGAAATCGTCCTCGGAGAAATCGCCTCTGCTGTGCATGGTGAACATATCCAGCAGATTGAATCCTCGCCAGCGAGGCAAGGCCGTCTGAGCGACGGATTTGCCAGCTTCCTGCTTTTTCACCTCTCGTCCATACCCCGGCAGCGCCGCGAAAGCCGCCCCGGCCGTCACCATCTTCAAGAATTCCCGTCGATTACGTTCCATGAGACTTACTCCATACCAAGGAATCGTTGCATTCTGAGATTTCCCTACATTATCTGCGGAACGTCCAAAATGTCAAATGCAAGAGTGTTGCCAAGGCTAATTGCAGGGGAAATGCCGGAGATTGGGTGACTGAATGCGCTTGTGACATTTTTCGCGCGAGCTGTCCCTTTTTGGGCTTGTTGTGCGTAGTGTCTGTGGAATTGAGGATGTTGGTTGATACCACAGCTATGAACTGTACGGATGTAGAAAGACAGATAGAGTTGTACGTTCTGGGCGGCGCCGATGAGGTCGAAGCCGGGCGGATCGAACAGCATCTGCGCGGCTGCCCGAACTGCCGGCTCTTGCAGCAAGAATGCGAGACTATTCTGCTGGAGTTAAAGGCTCATGGGCGAGGCCCGTCGCATCATCAGGCTAACATAGGTGGGATGCGGCCAGCGGTCGGGTTCTCGCTGAGAAACGCGGGCACGCGAAGGAGGTTCCGCATAGCTGCCTCGATAGCTGCCGCCCTTGTTCTGGCCGCGACGGTATGGCATGTTTGGCCGGACAATGACGAAAGTCCCGCTCAAAGCAGCTCCAAGGCCGTTTTGGCGCCGAGCAAGACGCTCTGGCAAAAAGCCGCGACGGTTGCTATGGGAGCCACGGAGGCCGATGATATCGTCATCCGGGACGGGACCGTTTACCTTTTAGCGGACAGTGGCGCGGGGCAAGCCGTCAGTGCCGTGGAGACCGATTCCGGC
>CAYZAH010000383.1:1808-4805 GCA_964475805.1 uncultured Pirellulales bacterium
GTTACGGCAACTCGAACGGGCAAGAGCCTCGTTCAATGTATCAATACGTCCACCCGGCGATTTCTGTGGCAGAAGACCGTGCCCAGAGTCTCTCACGTGTTCGCCGATTCGGCTAACGTGTACCTGCGTTGCCAGCAGGTTCTGGCGATGGACCAGGCGGATGGCGAGCGGCTCTGGACGATAGAGGCGACCGGGTGCAGCCCGATCACAGCCTGCGCTGATACGGTCTGCTTTATCGACAGTGCCCGGGAAGGCTCGCTGGTGGCCGCTCGCCGAGATGACGGCGAGATTATCTGGAAGGTCCCCGGACTGCATTCCTGTAATGCTTTTGTCAAAGTGGGTCAGCACGGTTATCTCAAGACCAACGATAACGTCGTTCTGGCTTTTGCATTTGATTCATAGGAGAGTAGGAGAAAAACTATGACAAAGAGATGGTTCATTTACATGGTTCTTATGTGCGTTGGTTTTTGGGCGTCAAGCGCTCCAGCGGCCGAGCCTAACAGCCCCGATGAATCCGAGAGCACCACGCTGCCGGAAGTCACCGTTACCGCTCCGGGCGGCTACGACTTCACGACTCTGCCGGAAAGGAACCTCATCGAGCGACCCTTTACCGAGTCGCCCGGATTAGAGACGGCTACGAGCACCGTCGGCCAGAAGGAGATCGAACAGATGCACGCCTATTCGGTCGTGGACGCGCTCAACTACATTCCAGGCGCCTGGACGGAAACACGGGGACGCAAAGAAAAGAAACTGTTCTCCGTTCGCGGGCAAACATACCCCTACCCCGGCTATTGCATCGACGGGGCATGGTTCAGGGAATTCACGGAGATCAGCTATTATCTCAGCGCGGCGAATTTCGACCGCATCGACGTGGTGCGCTCCAGCAGCGCGATGATGTTAGGACCGGGGGGCATCACCGGAATGATTAACCTGATCCCCCGCAGCTACAAAGAGAATGAAACACAAATCGACACGCTTTACGGCACGCTCAACACCTTGCGCAGTAACGTCACACACGGAGAGGCCGGCGACAGGTACAACTACGGGATTAGTGCCGGCTATTACCACACCGACGGCTCCACCCACATGAACGCCAGGGAGAACATGACGAACCTTTACGGCCGGATTGAATATCAACTAACCGACGACCTGACCTTCTCATGGTTCAATTTTGGTCTTATCGGCGACCGGCAACTCAAGCTCGCTGAACCTCCGGCTACTACCTCCCTCCAAACCCGCAAGGATAGTTTCGATCCGATGTACTCTTACGTGACCGTCGCCAAGCTCCGGCACGACCCGGGGGACGGAAGCTCGACGGAAATACTCGGCAACTACGGCGGACGGCGCTTCGACGGGCATCGGACCGGCAGCGACGATTGGCTGGAAGAGGACTACGAATACGGAGTGAGCTTCATTCACAGCCAGGAGCTGACGGAAGAGAACACGCTCCGTTACGGCGCTCTGTTCGATCGCTGGGTGTCCCCGACGGGCAAACGATTTTACGCGGGCCGTCCGGGAGACATACGCACGTATTCGGGCGTGATTGTGGACGAGCAGGATTTCGGCAGGCTGGACGCGAGCCTCGGCTATCGCTGGACCCAGGAGCATATCCAGGAATTCGGCGGTCTCAACGTGGAAGGCACCGTTGTGAAAAATGCCGAACCCATAAAAGATGATTGGGGCGATCCCCTTCACGGTGTGGACCTTGGGGCCTCGTATGAGCTTACCCAGAGTGTATCGCTCTTTGGAAATGCCGCATGGGGCCAGCTTGCGGGCCAACCGGGGATGCTGACCACAGATGGGGACAGGCCGAGCACGGAGGATCGTTACAAGCTCGATCTGGGCGTGAGGAAGCAGTTCGACGGTTTTGGTTTGGCCAGTCTAACGGGATTCTTCGTTCGCCAGCAGAATGCGGCGTTGCTGACCGGGACAACCGTGACAGTGGGTACCGAGGAGATTGCCGTGTTTCAGGAAGAGGATCGCAAGAACTACGGCGTTGAGCTTGAGGTCCAGACCAACCGATTCGCGAACGGCCTGCAGTTCTTCGGCAACGTGACGGCTATGA
Organism: uncultured Pirellulales bacterium; assembly: GCA_964475805.1. Taxonomy (GTDB): domain Bacteria; phylum Planctomycetota; class Phycisphaerae; order Sedimentisphaerales; family Anaerobacaceae; genus JAFGTG01. Next base: position 3,874 of record CAYZAH010000383.1, read on the forward strand.
AGACAAAGCGAACCGACTCAGGCGAGTGGCGGACGGATCACGAGATTCCCGACGTCGTGGTGGGCGGAGGGGCCTCGTACCTGATCAAGAAGTTCGAGTTCCTGGTATTCGCCAAGCATCTTTCGAGCTATGAGAACGAGCGATTCCTTCCCGCCGGATCGCCGCCGGCGCCGCTTGGTGATTTCGTTGACTTAGGCGCCCAGGTGACGTATAGACATGATGAGAACACCGAGTTCTACGTTCGCGGCGAAAATGTAACGGACGATGAATACTCAACCGTTCCGGGCTATCCGGTGGACGGTGCTCTTTTCTATGCAGGATTTGTCAAAAGATTCCATTAACCGTAAAGGGCTCAGAACGACAGAAGCGAGCCGGAAACGTCGCCTGCGATGGTGGGCTTTCGGTCTCGGTCTGTCGGTTCTGGTCATTTTTGCCGGTCAACGTCTCGTTGCATCCGAGACGGCGGATCCGAACCAACCTCAGACGACCGACAGGCAAAAAGAACTCTCCGGGCGTCTGGAGGAGCTGATCCGTCAGTTGAGGCAAGAGCGGTCGGCCTATTACGCCCGGAAGGCTCAGTATGAGAGCCAAATAGAAAAGGCACGCGAGAACCGAAAAGTATTGCAGGACGAACGGGACGACCTTCGCCGGCAAGAGGCGGAATCGGATCAGCAGTTTCAAAAATACGAGGCCGAAGTCGATGACCTCAAGCAGCAGCTTGTCGCAAAGGCGTCTCTGGAAAGTGTTGTCCACGAACAGGTTCAGCCGTTCCTCGTGAGCCAGCGAGCCGCGATTGAAAAGGGGATTCCGTACAAACAGCAAGAGCGGATCGCACGACTTGAAGCCGCCGGCGCGGATCCCAACGCTCCGAGCGGTTCCTCGGCGGCCGATCAGTTGGAACACGTTTGGAATTACGCCCAGGAAGAGCTTCG
>CAYZAH010000384.1:0-4802 GCA_964475805.1 uncultured Pirellulales bacterium
ATCATTCAACGCTGCAAGATTCATCATCCCCGATATGACACGAATAGCTGGTCCGAGTATCGAAAGCGCCTCGACCCCGACAAAAAAGACAGGCGATGGCACCCGCTCGGCCCGCAGGCGGTGACGTTCTACGATACGTTAGGCAATCACGTAATCCGCTACAACGATATCTGGTCGGACCCGAACCATTATTACAACGACATCATCGGAGGCGGGCACAACTTCAGTGCCTTAGGCTCGCCCGATCGTGACTCCGACATCTACGGCAATCGCCTGCAGAATTGCTGGGATGATGCGATAGAGTCCGAAGGCGCCAACTGCAACGTGCGAATTTGGGGCAACTACATCAGTCACTCGATGGTGGCCATCGCCAGTGCAGCGACCCACGTCGGCCCTCTGTACATCTGGCGCAACGTCACCGCGGTCTCGCAGGCAGCGCCGGATAGGCGCGAAGGCGGGCCGTTTCTCAAGGCCGGGATAGGCTCGGGTTTTGGCGGAGGCCGGACATACGTTTTTCATAATACGCTGCTTCAGCCTTCGGCGGTGGACCTGCCGGACGAGTCCGGCTGGCAAGGATACGCTATAGGTCTGTCGGAATGGGGCGGTGCGCTGATCGACCACGTCTCACGCAATAATATCTGGCACGTCTTTGCTGATCGAGGCTACTCCATTTCACAGCGGAGTGACCGGTCAAGGGACAATGACTACGACTATGATCTGTATTCGGGCAGGATCGTTCCCGCGGAGGGGCAGGAAAAGCACGGGATCAAAGGACGTCCCGTGTACGAGTCGCGGGGCGCGCGGGGGCGGTACGATCTGTCACGAACGAGTCCCGGTTTTGACGCGGGGCTGCGCATCGCGAATTTCAATGACGATTTCGTCGGCGATGGGCCGGACATGGGTGCGTTCGAGGCCGGCACGCCGCCGCTGGAATTTGGCGTGAATGCCTACATAGGTAAGGAAGAACAATGAATCGACGTGATTTTCTCAAGGCCACAGGTGTTGGTGTCGTGTCACTTGTGGTGCCTGGCCGCGCAGTAACCGGCAGGGAATCGAGCGCGCAAATTCCGACCAAACCGAACATCGTGTTCATTCTCATTGACGACATGGGCTGGCCGGACCTCGCTTGCTACGGCAGCCAATTCCATGAGACGCCCAACATCGACCGGTTGGCCGACCAGGGAATGAAGTTCACGGACGCCTACGCCGCCTGTCCGGTGTGCTCGCCCACCCGCGCCAGCATTATGGCGGGCCAGTACCCCGCCCGCATCGGAATCACCGATTTTATCCCGGGGCACTGGCGCCCGTATGAGAAGCTCATCGTCCCGGAAAACCGGCTGCAATTGCCTCTCGAATCCGTCACCCTCGGTGAAGCGCTCAAGCAACAGGGCTACGCCACGTGCTACATCGGCAAGTGGCACCTCGGCGGCCGGGGCTATTCGCCCGACAAACAGGGTTTCGACGAAGTCGTCCTGGGCGTCAAAAATCAGAATGACAAACAGGTATCGGGTTTCACCGACAAAGCCATCGAATTCATCGAAAATAAAAGAGACGAGCCTTTCTTCCTCTACCTTTCGCATCACACGGTGCACATCCCGTTGGAGGCGCCCCGGGAACTGGTGGAAAAGTACGAGAAGAAACCGAAGCCGGCGGGCGGGGTGAATAACCCGGTCTACGCCGCGATGGTCGAGCACCTGGATACGAGTGTCGGCCGGATCGTTAAGAAGCTCGACGAGTTAAACCTCACCGAGCGTACAATCTTCATTTTCTTCTCAGACAATGGCGGGCTTTACGAACCCTACGGCGGCTACAAGGGCGACAAGTCACCCGTCATGAGCAACGCTCCGCTTCGGGGTGAAAAAGGCACGTTGTACGAGGGCGGGATTCGCGTGCCCCTGATTGTCCGCTGGCCCGGCGTCGTCAAGCCCGGGACGATTTGCAGCGAACCGGTCACCAGCGTCGATTTCTATCCGACGTTCCTCGACATTGTCGGCGCCAAAGGTCCGACGAATCAGCCGCTCGATGGCGAGAGCCTCCTGCCTCTACTCAAGCAAACCGGCCCGCTCGACCGCGACGCGATATACTGGCATTACCCGCACTATCATCATTCGCAACCGGCCGGGGCGATACGGGAAGGACGATGGAAGCTGATCGAATTCTACGAGGACGGCAAGCTGGAGTTGTACGACTTAGCCGCCGACTTGGGTGAGAAGAGGAACCTTACCGCCGAAATGCCGCAGAAGACCGCGCAATTACGAAAGAAGCTGGCCCAATGGCGAAGGTCAGTCAAGGCCAAAATGCCGACTCCCAATCCAGACTACGACCCGGCCAAAGCGGACCAGTGGAAACCCCGACCACGAACGTAAACCCAAGATTGAGACTTTCCCATGATGGAAAACAACCCCATCAAAAGAAGACGATTCCTACAAGCAGCAGGACTCAGCGCCGCTTCGGCTCTATTCAATCCAAACTCCGCCCGAGCGACGCCTTCATCCGCAGACGCTCCCGGATACAAACCCGACAGACCGAACGTGCTCGTGATTATGACGGACCAGCATCGGGCCGACCTGATGAGCTGTGCCGGCAGAGACCTTGTGCCCACGCCCAATATCGACCGGATAGCTGCGCGAGGCGTCCGGTTCACAAACGCCTATTGCCCTTACCCGGTCTGTGTCGCCTCGCGCATGGCTATGCTGACAGGACTCTATGCACACAGTACCGGCGCGATTACGAATCTTGACCGGCTCGATTGGCGTTACCGCACGATGGCCCATCACTTCGCCGAGCACGGCTACCTGACCGGTCTCGTCGGAAAGATGCACTTCGTCGACGCCCACAATCACGGCTTCGCGTACTACATGTCCATCAACGATTGGCTGATGTACTTAGGCCCGAAGGTCCGGCACTACGCCAATGAAATCGCCAACCATCCGCTCGGGCCGCACTTCTTCAAGACCGTCGATGACGGCGGCGCCGGTCTGCCCGACGTCGATGGACTATGGCTCAAGGGCAGTCCGTGGGTGGGAAACGTCGAGAAGTGGAATTTCGATAGTATGGCTTCGTCGCTCGAACCGGAGGACCACCTGGATATGTTCATCGCTCGCGAGGCGGCCAAGTTTATCTCGCGGTATCGCCAGCAACGATTCTTCCTGGTGGCCAGTTTCATGAAGCCGCACTCTCCGTTCTACCCACCGAGACAGTGGGCGGAGAAATATCCCGTCGACAAGATGACGCTCCCGGAAGTGGGTGACATTTCCGGATACCCTCCGCACATTCAGCGGCGCATCAAGAACATGGCGTCGCTCGGTGACAAACGCCAGCGGGCGCATCGTGCCGGCTACCTGGGTAACCTCGCTTTCGTTGACACGTGCGTCGGATACCTCTACGACGCTCTTGAAAAAGAAGGACTTCTCGATAATACCATCGTTGTCTACACCTCCGACCACGGAGAGATGGACGGCGATCACGGCCTTTACCAAAAGTTCTGTCTATTCGAGCCGTCGGTTCGGGTGCCGTTGATTGTGAGCTACCCGAAGCATCTGCCCGAGAACAAGGTAACGAGCGCACTGACCGAGCACATCGGCCTGTATCCAACACTAAGCGAACTGACCGGCCTGGAACCACCCCGAAAAACGACCTTGCTCGATATCCCCGGCGCGCCGCGGCGTCTGGACGCAACGAGCTTTGCCGACGTATTACGCGATCCCGGCATTGAAGGTCCGCCCGCGGCGTTCAGCGAGTACAATTTGCGAGCCAAACTCGGTGAATACATGGTTCGCACGCGGCGATACAAGTACATTTTCAATCACGGTTCGACACATGAGTTGTACGATCACGAGGCTGATCCTGGTGAATTCGTCAATCGGATCGACGATCCGACGCTCAGAAAGGTACGAAATCAATTGCGCGATCAGCTCTTCGCGTGGTACAATCCCGAGAAGAATCCTTATCGACCAACGTAGGGGCGGCCCCGTGTGGCCGCCCAGGGCAGCACCGTAAGGCGTCCCTCACGGGAGCACGCGGGTCTGCCCGTACGAGAACAAGGAGCTATGGGACTGTCTGCCCGCCTTCGGCGGACTGACTGTCCCTCTCAAGGGGACAGGCACCTTTTGATGGAACGACGCCGTCAAAACGAGCCAGTCCCAGAACAAGGAGCTGTGGGACTGTCTGCCCGCCTTCGGCGGACTGACTGTCCCTCTCAAGGGGACAGGCACCTTTTGACGGAACGACGCCGCCAAAACGAGCCAGTCCCAGAACAAGGAGCTAAATAATGGCAGAGAGTTTCGATGTTGTTGTGATTGGCAGCGGTCCCGGCGGTTACGCCGCGGCGATTCGATGTGCGCAAAGAGGCGCTTCCGTGGCCGTCGTTGAAAAAGGTCTCGTGGGCGGGACCTGTTTGAATTGCGGATGCATCCCGTCCAAGACGCTTTTGGCTTCCGCTCATACCCTGCTCATGATAAAGCACGCGGCGATGATGGGTATTGACGTTCCGTCCGCGGCTCCGAACTGGCCGAAGATCCAGGCGAGAAAGGACGCCGTCGTAGGGGCTTTTCGCAAGGGTCTGACCGGCCTGGTCAAGAGCCACAAAGTCACGATCATCGAGGGCCGGGCCGTCGTCACGGCGCCGGGCCAGATTAGAATCGAATCCGATGCAGGCCCGACGGAGATTCAGGCACGTGCCATCATCCTGGCGACGGGTTCGCAACCTGTTGAGATTCCGGCGTTCCCGTTCGACGGTCAGACCGTCATCAGCAGCAAAGAGGCTCTGGGTCTGCAAGAGATACCCCAGTCGATGGTTATCG
>CAYZAH010000385.1:0-1341 GCA_964475805.1 uncultured Pirellulales bacterium
CAGGGACGCAAGGACATTCTCGACGTGCTCAAGAAGAACGGCTTCAACTCGGTCACGCTGCCGATGCAGGAGACGAAATACGGCGCCGTCGAGACACTCTCCGATGCGCAGAAGTGCGCCGCTCTTTTCGCTCAAAACACCGACAAGATCGACGGTATCGTTGTCACCTTGCCGAACTTCGGCGACGAAAAAGCGGTGGCTGAAACGATCAAACGCTCGGGGCTTAATGTGCCCGTCCTGATTCAAGCCGAGCCGGACGCGCAAGCCGCAATGACTATCGCCGACCGGCGCGATTCCTTCTGTGGGAAGATCAGCGTGTGCAACAATCTTCGGCAAGCAGGCATTCCGTACACGTTGACAAACTCGCACACCGTCGGTGTGGCCTCAGCGGAGTTCCAACAAGACCTGGATGATTTTGCCTCGGTCTGCCGGATCGTCAGAGGGCTTGAGAACGCTCGATTCGGCGCCATCGGTGCTCGCACGGGCGCGTTCAATACCGTGCGTTACAGCGAGAAGATTCTTGAGCTGTCCGGCATCTCGGTCGAGACGATCGATCTATCCGAAGTCTTCGGGCGGGTCGGGCAGCTCGCCGACAACGACAGAGCCGTCAAAAGTAAACTAAACGCGATCAAGAAATACACGACGACCAAATCCATTCCCGCCGAGAAGCTCTTGCAAATGGCCAAGTTCGGCTGCGTCATCGACCGATGGATCAAAGAGATGGAACTCGACGGCACCGCGATTCAGTGCTGGACCTCCATGGAGGAGTTCTTTGGGATCGTCCCGTGCACGCTGATGAGCATGATGGGCGAGTCGCTGGCGCCGAGCGCCTGCGAGGTGGACGTGACGGGCTTGTTAGGGATGTACATCCTTCAATTGGCCGGCGGCACGCCCAGCGCGCTTCTGGACTGGAACAACAACTATGGCTCCGATCCGGACAAGGCTGTCTTGTTCCATTGCAGCAATCTGCCGAAGTCGTTCTTCAGCGAGTCGAAGATGGACTACCAGGAGATCATCGCCGGATCAGTCGGCAAGGACAATACATTCGGAACTATTGTCGGCAGAATCGCCCCGGCCCCGGCGACGTTTTGCAGAACGACGACCGACGACACCGCCGGGATCATCAGCGCCTACGTCGGGCAGGGCCGGTTCACGGACGATAAACTCGCCACCTTCGGCGGCTACGGAGTCATGGAGATTGAAAACCTTCAGGACCTCATGCAATACATTTGCAGGATGGGCTTCGAGCACCACGTGGCCGTAAACCTCTCGCAAAAAGCTGACGCCATCGCCGAGGCGCTCGACACCTACATGGGCTGGGAAGTCTATCGCCACGAATAG
>CAYZAH010000385.1:1441-4798 GCA_964475805.1 uncultured Pirellulales bacterium
GCCCGTTTGTTTCGTATATTTTGATTGAGCACTAATCTTCACGCGGTCGCGTCGAGATTTTCGTCAAGATTGATGTATTGGAGGAGGGAGTAAATGGTCGGGGTGAGAACGCAATCCACGTATCAACAAAAATTCAAACATTTCGTTCTGGTCGGACTTTGCAGTCTGCTTGTCTTTCCCGGCGTCGCTGGAGCAAGACTACCAGGGGCTCAGAAGCTTAATTCATGCAGTTCACTGCGGTCAATGGCGCGCATCTACATGGCGTACGGAGAGTACGCCAAAGCACAACCTTTGATGCTCAGCGCGCTGCATCTGGCAAAAGAAACCAACGCCGAGGATACCGAAGTGTGCGCCTGCGTGATCGACCTGGCGTACCTGTACAAGGAGCAGGGCAAGCTGGCGGATGCCGAAACGATGTGCAACATGGGCCTGGAACTCCAACAAAAAGTGTACGGCGAAGAGCATCCTTATGTGGCCTACACGCTGAGGATTCTCAGTGAGATCTACAGGGAGCAGGGTCACTATCGCCGGGCGTCGGACGCGCTCGAACGCGCGATGGATATCACGCGTCGGGTCAGTCGAGGCAGCGATCAGGAGATCGCACCGTTTAAGGTGGACATGGCTCAATTGCTCGTCGTGCAGGGTGACTACGCACAAGCCGAATCCCAGTTCAATGACGCGCTCTCGGTGATTGAGGCCGGCTACGGCCCGGACCATCTGTATACCGCGAAGGTGCACACGGCTCTGGCAGCTCTGTACGTTCTCGAAGGACGTTACGCGGAGGCCGAGGCCCTGGTTTCAGAGGCGCTGCCCATCGAGGAAAAAATCTACGGGCGCGACCATCATCTTCTTGTCCCCGCCTGGCTCGTGATGGCGCGGATCGACGAGGCCAAGGGCGATCTGGCAAATGCAAAGACGATCCTGGACAAGGCGCTCCAAGTAATTCATGACCACGACGACTGTGGCCAGCTCGCAACCGGCGATGTCCTGATCCAATTGGCTCAAGTCCATATTCGATCCGGAAAATACAGCAAGGCTGAAGAGCTGCTGCAAAAGGCGTTGAAGAACCTGGAGAACGCACAGGGAACCGACAACGATCGCACGGCGATGGCGCTCAACAGTCTGGCTCAAGTGTACATCCAACGCGGAAGATACGCCGAAGCACAAAAGTTCTGCCGAAGAGCGCTCACGATCTTTGAAGGTCTGTTCGGGGAAGATCACCCAAAAGTTGCTGAAGTGCTTACAACACTGGTTCAATTACATCAAAAGACAGGAAACATGACCGAGGTGGCGAGGCTTCAGCGCCGCGTGGAAGAAATTCAAGAGCGCCGGCACGTTGCCTATCTGCCGACGGCAAAAACCGTCCAGTAAGAAACTCTCACCATAAAGGGAAAGTTGCCTTGAGGAGGAGTCCGCGACCCCAAGGCAACTTTATGAAGAAGCAAACGGCTTAAAGTGTCAACAAGCGATTGTCAGCCCCCAAGAGCGGCCAGTCTCGATGCGATGAAGGCAACCACCGCGTCGTTCCGACTGTCCTCGGCTAACGGGGCGACGTATCGATCCGCCGCGAACAGTACCGACTCCTCCTTAGAGAAGTTCATGTCGCTGCTCAACGTGCCAACGTATTCTGAAAGCGCATCGAGGTATACACGAGCTTTCGCATAGCGCCCATCGGTATTAGAATTGTCCGCGATGGCGCTGGCGATCATGGTCATCTCCTCAGGCGTCGGTGGCGCCGTCCGTGAAGCAAATTGGCCAATCACCTCCGACAGAGCGGTCGTGCTGCTTCCGTCGGTATCTCGGAGAATCCCGGCCAAAGATCGGAGCTTCGCACAGGTCGTGCACGGCTGGATATCCCGGGTCGAAGCCAGAGCATTCGACGTCCAAATCTCCATCATGCGTGCATCGATTCCCAACTCCGCGGCAGTCCACTTCATCAGGGCCGGACAGCCCGAGTATTCCACGTCTATCTCAGGAACGGGCGCCGGCACCATGTACGCGCTTGCAATAACGCTACCACTCGCAGGCGGCTCCTCAGTCGGGGGTTCTTCGGTGGGAGGCTCTTCGGCCGGGGGTTCCTCCACAGGTGGCTCCTCCGCGGGCGGTTCCTCCGCGGGTGGCTCTTCGGCCGGGGGTTCCTCTGCGGGAGGTCGGCTCGGACAAGGGCTAGGCTTCGTCGGACGAGGACTGGGTGTGCAACTGACCACGACCGACGCGTCCTCTTCTGAAGAGGTTTCCGCCAGATTGTCCACGTCAGTGATAGCGCTGGAGAAGGCGTCTCCGGCCGCCAGCACGATCTTGCCGTTGCCGACTGTAACGGACCCTTTGTTGACGATGGCGTCGGACTGATCCGCTGAAGCGTCCTTGAGCGTGACCAGGACGTTGCTTCCGTTCTGCGCGAGGTACACGTTATCGCCGGCCGCCAGCACGACCAAACCATTGGGAGCCGTGATCGTGCCTATGTTCGCGATTCGCTTGCCGACCAGATAGACGCTGTCAGCGGTGATGGAGCCGTAGTTCTTGACCTGGCCCGCGCCGCCCTCAAAGTTCATCGAGCTGGTTGGGTCGGCCAGGGCCGCCTGGAATGCCTCATCCGACATGTTCAAACCCGAGGCCACCAACTGCGTGACGTTCACCGTCGAGCCGGCCCCAAAGAGAATGCCGGCGGGGTTGACGATAAAAACCCGTCCATTAGCATTGAGAGCACCGTTGAACGCCGTCGGTACGCCGGCGGAGCTTATCCGGTTGAGTACAGCCGAGCTGCTGTCCTTGATCGAACCCAGATATTGGTTGAACGTGACGGACTGGCCCGCGCTCGTATCAAAATTGTTCCAGTTAATAACGGCGCCGTTCTGTGTGTCGATGACCGTGTGGTCGCCCCACTGGGTTGGTACGGCGCCCGTGGAGCTGATCACGTTGCTCGCATCGAGTGCCAGGACGACGGGCAGCGACGTGCCCACGATCAGACCACACGCCAGAAGGTAGGCAATCGCCCTTCGAATGCTACATCTCTTACGAGTCTTCCTTGTGCTCTTCATGTTCTCTCTTCCTTAAAATGAATACCCACAATCTCCTTTTTGGATCTGCCTATCCGGTGTGCTACCACAGTGCGGATCGAATGCTCAGCATCACACCACCACATAAAAGAACTCAACCACTCATCCTTATGTGCATCGGCAAGAACGATCAAAAATCTTTTGCTCTTTATAGGACGAATCAATAAATAAAAGACAAAAAATATCCACTTTTTTTCCGCCTCTAAAAAATGCCCGTTACCAATACTGAAAGTGGCTATTCGAGAAATCCATATGAGCAGGCTTCGACGTCTTTTTCTTTCTCGGCGATACACAAATCTTC
>CAYZAH010000386.1:0-4790 GCA_964475805.1 uncultured Pirellulales bacterium
CATTCTCTCACAAGACGTCTGCGGATTCACAAACCGGCAGACCCTTTCGGCGTGCCCAAGGCACACTTTTGCATTGTTCGCGGCTCGCATTACAAAGTCACACTCGCATCAATGACTCTATCCTTGCATCATACCGACCTGTCAATCTACCAACAACAGAATTCCCACACAACGCAGTCATAGAAACTCCTCGGCGTCAGTTCGCCGCCAGTTCCTCGGACCATTCCGTTTCGTTGGCGTAGAGATCACGGGCCTTGACGCGAAAACGGAGGCCCTGCCCGCTCCGGCTGATGAGGACGCTGTACGTCGGGGAGCTTTGCCAACTGCTGCTGAAAGCAGCGTCCGTAATGCACTCGAAGAAATACTCCACCCACCTGCTCTGGTCGGTGGCTTCCGCCGCCCTCATCCGGGCATGGTAGCCGGACACCCCATCCGCCGCGGGGACTTCCCGCGGCGCGCCATCGGACGCCCATTGCGCCGGATTTGGCTGGGGGGGAACCGTTTCATACTCTGGAAGGATCCACCCGACAGGAGCCATGCTGGCTTGTTCCGTTCCACCAAACGCGCCCATGTTAATGCGTTGATTGAGACCGTACACGTTATCCGGGTCCCTGGGCACACTCATCAGTTCGTCGGCCAGCGGTGAAGCCGGATCGCCCGCATCGATGCATCGGCTTGTGACTCCGTCGTAGGTCCACCGTTGCTCGTAAACGCTCCACCGCCAGCCTTCGCTTTTCAGATGGTAATCGCCATTAGCCGGATCGACGAACAACGGATCGACAGTGATATTGCCTTCACCAGGGCCACCACCTTCGATGCAGCTATACCGGACTTCGCATTGGAACAGGTCACCATCTGCGTTATTTCGGAAGATACAATTGCTTATGCCGGGATTCGAGTCTTCATAGGCCGCGATGCCGAAATCATTATCCACGATGGTCAGATTCGAGATCGTCGGGCTACTCCGCGAGTTGAGAGATATTGCCATGGCACTGTTTCGAATGATGAGGTTCTTCAGCACGCTGTCCGGCCCCTCGCCCGTGTGGAAGGTGACGGCGTCCTCTTTCACGTCGCCGGACGAAGCTTCAATCACAGCCGAACCATCGGTGCCTCTGACCGTGATGGCCCGGCCCACAAAATCGAACTTTCCGTACACGCCCGGCCGGACAAAAACGGTATATTCATCCCTCGCCGCATCCACGGCTTCCTGGATCGTTCTGAACGGATTGTGCTCGGTTCCATACGTCAACAGATTGCCCCGCTCCGAATTGTCGGGAACGTCATCATCGACATAAAGCAAACCCTGAAACTCATGAGCACCCATATCGATCCGGCCGCCTATGATACGCTGGTCGCCGCCAAAATCCGTCTCGTCCGGCCCGGGCGCATAACACGGATCGCCCGCGTCCACGCAGGGCGACAAGAGGGAAAGTCGTAAGTCTTCATCTCCGGTATTTGGAACGCCATCAGGGCCTTCGGAATCCATGAAGAGCGGATCATCTGCAATGTTGCCATCGCCCTGCCAGCCGCCTGAGATAGTGCTGTAGGAGATGTCCACTCTCGAATTGTCGATGATCCATATCGGGTTGCCGGCGTCCCACAGCACGCTATTGATTATCGTGATCTCACTCTGGCCCGTCTGCTGGCTGGAGTTGCACGCGATGGCGCTTCCGTTGGGCGCCGAATTCGCGCTGAAAGTGCAACTGGTCAGCGTTCCGTCACTCCTATTGCACGACAGACCACCGCCATACGAGCCTGCCCGATTCCCACTGAATATGCACTCTGTGAAGGCAAAGCCGCCGTATGTGTTGTACATCGCACCGCCGTAGTCACGGCCCACATTGGCCCTGAATACGCAGTTTTTCAAACTCGGATTGCCCCCATTGTGGATTGCGCCGCCATAGTGCGACGAGTTCTCGATAAACTGGCAATGAGTCAGCATCGGATCGCTGTCGCTCAGGGACATCGCGCCACCCCCATAGTCCGCCGAGTTTTCACTGAACGTACAGTGGGTCAGGCTTGGATTACCCTGAACATTATACATCGCGCCGCCCTCATCATCGGCCCAATTCTCTGCAAACGAGCAACCGGTGAATACGGCATTGCTGCTGTCACTGTACGTCCCGCCTCCCCGGTGCGCCGTGTTCCCGATGAACGTGCAGCCGGTTACGTCCGGATCGCTTTGGCCGTTATGCATAGCGCCGCCACTTCCCGCCCAGTTCTCAATGAAGATGCAGTTCGTCAGGTTCGGATCGCTCCGATAGTTGTAGACCGCACCGCCGTTGTCCTCAGCCATATTGCGCTCAAACGTACAATTGACGAGCGCCGGACTAGCGTAGTAGTTAAATATCGCGCCGCCAAAATACTGGGCAGAATTGTTCTTGAACGTGCAATTCATAACCAGCGGAGCGCCGAATTGATTGAACAACCCGCCGCCGTCGCGCTGGAAGTAAACGTTGGCGTTGCCTCCAGTAATCGTGAAACCGTCCAGCACGGCGGTTGGTCCTGTGCCTCTGGCCGTTACAATCTGGTAGCTGTTCTCATCTCGACTTGGTTCGCCCAGGAGGTCCTCGGTCTTTTCGACACCCTCGTCGTCCGCGTTCAGGTCGCCGCTGAGAATGGTCTCGTACAGATTGATGTCTCGCGAATCCGGGGCCGGTTCACCGAAGCCGGCATATCCGCCATAAAGGGCAACGGCATCAAGCAGCCGGAACGTGGCACTTCGGTCCCCCAACGCCATTCCTGCTCCCTGGTCCGGCCGATAGACACCCTGGGCCACAAAAATTCGGACGGGTTTACTCGCCGTAGCGGCCTGGATCAGGGCATCCTGGAGGTAGCGATGCGCATCGGCCCAACTTGACCCGTTGTTTCGCCCGGTAGCATCAGCATCAACGTAGACTGTCGTCCCCATGGCGGGAAGACACAAACACAGAACAGTCAAAAGACCCGCATGCAAGAGTATCCTGTTTTGGCCTGTCCTCTCACACATAATCGAATCTCCCGGCGCGATCGGTTGTTCTACGGGCGGTACAGCGTGATCGTTATCTCAGGCGAAACGGATGTCACACCTTCATTGTCTCTCGCCTCTGCCCAGATGGTCCACCTTCCCAGGGTGTTCGGCCAGGAGTATTCCCGTTCCCAGCCATCCACACCTTTCGTGCCACTGAACCCGCGCGTCGTCACCTCGTCCCCGCTCCTGTATTGAAGATTGAAAGACACTTGACGAATCTCTCCATCGGCGTCTTCGGCCTCGGCGCGAAGCAACGTAGGCCCGGGCCAGGCAATGCGGTCTCCATCCTGTGGATTGAGCATCCTCACCGTAGGAGGTTTGTTCACAAAATCTTCACCGCGCATCATCCAATGAGACACTAAGATGGCCAGATCGTCGAAGTCCACCACGCAATCGCCATTGATATCGCCGGCGATGACGGTCTCGCACGGGGGCTTGCTGAAATACGATTTGCTCGCCTTCTCGGTGCCGCCGTAGGCTCCCATATTGATCCGCCCGCCGTTCGGGAACGGCTCGGTAGCTATCGGGCTGTTCGGATCGCCCGTGTCAATACACGGACTCGTCAGATCGTCTCGCACCCATGCCTGACTGGTCGGACTCCAACGACCACCTTCCGAACGAAGGTGATAGTCGCCATCCACCCAGAAATCATCGTTCTCATCGTCCGGTGTCCCGTTCGTGTCCCAATAACCCGGCTCGACGAAACACGGGTCCGCGTCGATATTTCCGATCCCGCCCCATTCTCCCTCGACGTTACAATAACTCACCAATGGCAACCCCCCGTGTGGCGATTCTATCACGGGGGCACTGTTCGCCCAAAAAATGCAATTCGTGACCCTGGGCTCGTACGGGGCGTTCAACACGCTAACGCCGTCCGTTGCAGCATTGCCGTGGAACGTACAGTTACGCACGGTAAGGTATGAGCCGTGTGCCTCGATAGCACTGCCCCGGTTACCTGCAAAAACACAACTCGAAACAACCGTCGGCTCCGAGGAGTGAATCTCTATCGCACCACCAATGTTGCCGGCAAAGACACAACTCTCTATGAGGAACGGGCCCGTGACCAAAGTGTAGAGGGCACCCCCTTGATTCGCCGCATTTGCCCGGAATGTGCAGTTGTACAGTGCGAGGTTGCCGCCCCCGGAACAGTTGATTGCTCCGCCCCACCCGGAAGCAATATTGCCCTCGAAAATGCAGTCGTGTAGCATGATGTCACCGGGCCCCCGACCCGATATTCCAACTCCGGAGGTACCTGTGTTGTTTCTAAACAGGCAGTCAGTTAGTGTCAGACTGCCGCTCATACAGCTAATCGCACCACTCTGATTGTCTTGAAATGTACAATGGTTTAGGGTCAGTTCAGCATCGACCAGGCTCTCAATCGAACCGTGTGGGTTGCCTGTAAACAGACAGTTCGTGAGCGTGATGGTACCGCCCCACTGACTGAACGCCGCCGAGGAGAGACCTGTGAACGTACAGTCGGTCAAGCTCGGATTGCCTTCGTGACTGCTCACCCCAGTGCGGCTGTTCGTGAACAGGCAGCCGATCAAAACCGGACTGCCATCGTCGCTCCTCACGCCCCGTTCGCTCGCGGCGGTAATCGTAACGCCATCCAGAACAGCGGTTTCATTTGTGCCGCTACCGGTCACGACTCTGCGGCTATTTTCCGCTCGGGTCGGCTCGTCGGATAGATCGTCCGGATCGATGTCTTCGGCGTCATCGTTGTTCAAATCTCCGCTGAGGACCGTCGGACACGCTTCGACGTCTCTGGCGTCCGGGTCCA
>CAYZAH010000387.1:0-4772 GCA_964475805.1 uncultured Pirellulales bacterium
CTACGCGCTCGACGCAGCGAACGGCACGATCCTCTGGCACTTCACAGCCGATGGGCGAATCGACTCACCGCCGACGATCAAGGACGGCATGGTTCTGTTCGGATCGAGCGATGGTTACGCCTATTGTCTCTGCGCCTCGGATGGTGAGCTTGCCTGGCGTTTCCTGGCAGCTCCGGTTGACCGGCGGGTCGCGTATTTCGATCAGATCGAGTCGGCCTGGCCGGTCCACGGCAGCGTTCTTGTGGACAACGGTACGGTGTACTTTACCGCCGGACGCTCGACTTATCTCGACGGCGGAATCCGAGTCTACGGTCTCGATCCGGCCTCCGGCAGGACCCGCTACAAATGCGTCCTGGAAGGACCGAATCCGTTCATGGAAGGCGGACGCGATGTGGCGTTCTATATCCTCGGCGCCAATTCCGACGTGCTCGTCAGTGAAGGTGGATTCATCTACATGCGCCAGAAGAAAATGACCCCGGATTTGAAAGAGCTCGAAGTACCGGTCTTATCGAGCAAGGGCGCCCAAGACGTGGGTACACATATCTTCTCCACGTCCGGCCTGCTCGACGGCTCCTGGTACAATCGCACGTTCTGGATGTACTCAAAGCGATGGCCCGGCTTCCAATTGGCGAACCAAGCCCCTAAGACCGGACAGCTTCTCGTTGCCGACGACAAAAAGACCTATGCGGTCCGCGTGTTCTACCGCCGGAACGTACACAGCCTGATGTTCTTCCCCGGCAGGGAAGGGTATCTACTGTTTGCCGATCTCAATACGAATGAGCCGCAAATCGTGGGCGAGCCTGGCTGGCGCAAGCCCCTCGCGTGGCTGCCCCAATCGCACATCCCGCGCGACGGCGATCCGGGCCTGGACGAAGTGAGATGGGGATTTGGGGCGGACAAAGGCATCGGCTACACGCGAGCGGAACCGCCCGCCTGGACGCACTGGATCGGCGTGCGAATCCGCGCCATGGTCAAAGCGGGTGACACGTTGTTCGTGGCCGGGCCGCCGGACGTTCTCGATCCGAAAGACCCTTATGCCGCCTTTGAAGGACGCAAAGGAGCCAAATTCCTGGCTATCTCAAGCGAGAATGGAAAAACACTATCTGAAACGCAGATTGATTCGCCGCCTGTGTTCGACGGTTTGATCGCGGCGAGCGGCCGGCTGTTCGCGTCCTTGCGGGACGGCAGTATCGTGTGTCTGGCCGGAGAGCCGCCCGCCGTTGCGGCCACGCAATTACAGGCGAAGAATCGGGCAGATAGTGACAACTAATTCCCGGCCGCGTCAGAGATGAAGGTACGCCCTTCCTGCACGTTGCGAATAGCCTCGAACAGGTCCAGGGCAACGGACCGTTTCAAAACAAACCCGGAAGCGCCGGCGGACATAACCTCATCCACAACCGTCAGCTCGTCATGAACGCTCAGGATGATGAACTGCAGCGCCGGGTAATTGTTGCTGATCTCGCGGGCGATGCTTACCTCGCCGGCGACCGTCAGGGACAAGTCCACCACCGCCAAGTCCGGCTTGACCTTCTTGATAGCCTCAAATAGAGACTTCTTGTCCGCCACCATCATCACCGTTTCGAACACCGCCTCCAGAAGTCCTCGTATCCCCTCCAGCATGTTCTGGTGCCTGTCCGCCAGGACGACGCATCCGCCTTTTTCACCGGCCATGACTCTATCGACTCCGAAGCATCCCAAACAACAAGCAACACCCTCGTCAAATCTCATGTCTCCCTCTTCAGGTGCTCTCCGGGCCATACCCCTCCGGCATGCGAATTGCCCAGCTAAGAGTATATTATGGGCAGGCACGCAGGGTGACTCTACTCGTAAAATTACGGGTTCTGGGGAGAAAAACTTACAGCGGAAGATCAGATCGAAACGATCCCATGCTTAATCGCGAAGTGCACGAGCTCGGCGCTGGTCTTGATGCCCAACTGTTCCATCATGTTGTATTTGTGAAATTCCACTGTTCGCGTAGAAATGTGCAAAATCCTGGCAATCTCCTTGGCCGACTTGCCTTCGGCCAGGAGTTGCATGACCTCTCGTTGCCGCATGGTCAGCGAGCCGAAGGAACCGTCTTTAACGTCCACCTCGTCGCGATAGAGCTGCATGACCTCATGAGTCAAACTCGGACTGATGTACGTATTGCCTTTTAGAGCTTCCTGGATAGCCTGGGTTAGCTCGGACGGCGCCGAGTGCTTGAGGACAAAACCTGAGGCACCGGCGTCAAGTGCTTCCTTGGCATACATGGCGTCTTGGTGCATGGTGAGAAAGACGAGCTTCGCATCCAGGCCGGACTTCTTGATTTGCCTGGCCGCGTCGATGCCGTTGAGCAAAGGCATCCCGACGTCCACCACGATGACGTCAGGCCGGAGTGCCTCCGCTTGTTCCAGGAGCGCTCGACCGTCCTCAGCCGTTCCAACCACGTCGAATTCCTCCGCCAGAAGCCCTTTGAGGCCCTCCAGGACGATCTTGTGATCGTCTGCCAGCAGAACGGTTGTCTTAGCCATCTCTAATCTCCGGATAAGCCGACGGCGACCCGTATGACCGTGCCTCGGCCCGGCTCCGATTGCACAAGAAACTGACCTTGAATCAAGCGCGTTCGCTCCTGCATGCTTGCCAGGCCCAGTCCGGCTTCCCCGGCCACCTTCGCCGGATCGAATCCGACGCCCGCATCTTCAACAGTTAAAGTGATCGTATCGTCACTGCCTTCGAGCCTGACCTGTGCCTCGGTCACTTTAGCATGTTTGGCGATGTTCCTCAAGCCCTCCTGGACGATTCTGAACAAGCACACGGCGGTATCTCCCGGGATCCCAGGTGGGATATCCTTCGGCTCATACTTGACCGCAATGCCCTCACGCTTCGCGAAATTGACACATTCGGATTGAATGGCCTTGCTGAGGCCGAGGTCATCGATGATCGACGGGTGGAGCTGGCGCGATATGTCGTGCACGTCGGAGGAGAGTCTCACCATCTGATGCTTCATCTGCGCGACTCTCTCACGTATCTCGGTCGGCGAGGATTCAAGCTGCTGCTCGAGCTTTCCAGCCTCGATGGCCAGAACGGCCAATCTTTGAGTCAGGTCGTCGTGTAGCTCCCGGGCGAGTCGCCGGCGCTCTTGTTCCTGAACTGAAAGTAGCCTGCCAGCGAGCAAACGCAGTGCTTCGCGACTCTCCGATAAACTCACCTCGGCTTGCCGGCGCTGGGCGATGGTCTCCCGCAACTTCTCGACGCTTCGCCGCAACTGCGCGGTACGTTCATCGACCTCGATCTCCAAATTCTCTTTCGCCGCATTGAGAGCCTCTTCACTGTGTTTCAGATCTCTGAGCAGCAGGTCAAAGGGCCTCGTCAGACCGGTCTGAATGATGGCTCTGTACATGAGATAGAACGAAACGATCTTAAGATAGTGGCCGATCAAATTGAACGGGCCTTCAACGTCGGTATAGAGTGTGAAGACCAACTCCGCAGTTATCGTGACGGCAATGGACCCGACCAGCAATCGCAAGACATGCGGCTCGAACTCGTCTCGCCGTCTCAACAACATGGCAATCGACACAATCAGCAGAAGACAGACAACGTATTCGCTGACCTTTTTGAAAAGCGTCAGTCCCGTGGTTTCGGTGAAACATGCCGGGAAGATCTTCCAATGAAAAATGGAGACCAATAGAAAAGCCGCCACTACACTGTACGCAGTCAATACGAGGTGCACCTTGAGCTTTCGGCCGATCATGAAAGCGGCAACGAGCAGCGAAATACTCTCGACGTATCGGCCCGAAATCCAAAGCTGCGCAGCCAGATTCGGCTCGTACCCGTGGAAGACGCCCATACCCTTATAGGCGAGCGTGTGGAGCAGGTCCAGACCCGCAACGAAGAGATAGGCGATCCCGATAAACAGCAAGTAGCTGTTCTGCGCAAATCGTCGGCTGTTCCAGGCCACCACGAAGACGCCGCACGCCACCACGACGCTGAATATCTCGGCGACGCTGTGGAAGACGAGGTAGCTGGCCTCGCTGGCCGCCCACAGCCCGACCAGAACGACTACGCAAAACAGAATCGACCAATAGTATTTCTTCAGTTGGTGCACCATCGTCTTACCCGGCTTTCGTTCGGGAAGACATTGTACAGACAAGTGCACCGAACCTCAATTGCCGGCCGATTCTCGCAACCACCCGCCACGACAAAGAAAATGGGGCCTATACCACGCGGTAGAGGCCCCGTATGGAGTGTCCTAAGTGCCTGAAGTTGGAAGCAGCGTTAACAGACTTTAGCTCATTTTAGGCACTTTAGCTCACTTTAGTCACTTCAATTACTGCCCGGCGGATACAGCCGGATGTCGTCAATGTATATCGTGCCCGAGCCGCCCGGCCCTGCCACGCCGGCATTGGTACCCAGACCGATTGCGATACTATCCACGTTAGTCAGATCGATCCCTTGATCGGCAAACGCCTGGAGCGGAACCACCCACTCCGTCCACGTGTCAATCGTGGCGGCACTCGGATCATCATGAGCGACGACCGCCGGCGCACCTGTGCTATTGGCGACGGCAACATAGAGCGGTTCAGCCGCGTTGCTTGCGATCCCAATATCCTGATTCGCCCACTGGCCGCTGACGTTACCGGTGGTCGTGACATTCGAGAAGACCGCCTGGCAGGTCGCTGCGGCGTCGTGACTGGTCAAGGCCAAACCGACGTAGACTGTCGAGCTCATTGGAATCATCTCAGGCGTCGCATTCGCTATCGGCTCCCAGGTGGTGCCGTTGGCCGAATGGGACA
>CAYZAH010000388.1:0-4768 GCA_964475805.1 uncultured Pirellulales bacterium
GACCAAGCCGATCCAACGTCCTATATTCATTATTGCCAAGTTCCTGGGCGTAGCGGCCGCGGTGGTCCTGGCGCACTATATATGTACGGTCGCCCTGCTTATGGCGATTCGGCACGGCGTCCTGGAGACGGTCAACGACACGCACGATTGGACCGTCATCGGCGCCGCGGGCGTGAGCATCGGCGGTGCAGTTTTGTTAAGTGCTTTCTTTAACTACGCTTATGATTGGAAGTTCACATCCACGGTTATTGCCATGACCGGGGTGTTCGCCACGCTGAGCCTGGTGTTCCTGGCCCTGATAGACCGTAACTGGCAATTCGACCCGCAGAAAAACGGGATGCACGCTGTGGATATCTATGGTTCGGTGTTGCTGCTCCTGGCGGCAATCATCATCGTCGCCCTGGCGGTCGCGCTATCGGCCCGGTTCAACATCGTCGTAACGCTGTCGGTTTGTATCGGAATTTTCCTGTTAGGTCTCGTGAGTGACTACGCTTTCGGCCGGTTCGCCGATGCCCATTTGTGGGCACGGATCGGTCGGTACGTGATTCCTAATCTTCAAATTTTCTGGATTAGCGATGCAATCTACGAGGGCAGTGAGGTCCCACTCAAGTACATCGCGATGAGTGCTTCTTACGCGCTGTGCTATACGGGCGCCATCCTGGCACTGGCGATAGCCCTTTTCCAGCGCCGCCAAGTGGGCTGACCGGAGCGTTGAAAGTCCGGGATTTATTTGCCTAACAGCACGGCCCGGCTGCGGTTTATCTGCGGTCGGTCGATGATAGTGAACCCCGCCTGTTCCGCTGTAGAAACGGTCGCCGCGAACTCGTCTTTCGAGACGTGCCCCCATGGCTCGGCCACCAGAAATCGCCCACCCCGTTTGATCGTCCCGTATACTTCTGAGAAGAGGCTCGCCGCGTCAGGAACCTCGTGCACGACCGCGAAGGCGATGGCGAAGTCGATTTCTTCTTTGATATCCCCCAGGCCCAAGGAATCCGCAGGACAAAGCCGAGTCTCAATCTTATCGGACAGTCTTGCGTTCCGCGCCCGCTTTTCGAGCGAGGAGATCATTTTCCGCTGGACGTCCACGCAGACGACTTTTCCACCGGGTCCCACCATCTCGGCGACGGGCAAGCTGAAGAAGCCCATCGCGCAGCCGATATCCAGGACCTTCATACCTTCCTTGATATGCGGACCGACGATTTTCCTGGGGTTCTGGATGAGCTTCCTGATGGGGTTTGCAAGCAGGTACCCAACCCACACTGGACATAGGTGCTCGGCCATACAATCCTCGGTGCCTGCCCGGGCAACCACATGGGAGTGCCCCTACAGGCTTTTTGTGACCGCGATCTCGTCACAATGCTGCTGTTTCGGGCACCGGGCGCAGTCACTCCAAACCTTCATCGGGAGCGTTTCCTTTTCGACAATCTCGAAGCCCAATTTCCGAAAAAACTCCGGCTCGAGCGTCAACGCGAAGACCTTCGGCACACCCAGCCTGGCCGCCTGTTCGATAGCCGCCGTGACCATCATTCTACCGATACCCATTGCCCGTTTCGTTCCATCGACCGCCAGCGATTTGATTTCCGCCAGGTCCGACCAGATAACCTCCAGCGCACAGCAGCCGACAATCTGGCCGTCCAACTCCACGATGGTGAACGTTTGCAGGTTCTCGTAAATGTCGGCTGTCGAGCGGAACAGCATCCTGTCCCGCTCCGCATGGGAGCTAATCAGGGCATGAATCGCCTGAACATCCGAAACTCTGGCACTACGTGCATTCATAGCCTAATTATACAGCGTGAAGGATGCCAAGTTCAAAAGGGAATCAAAAACTCTTTCGCATATCCTGGATGTCCCGACTTATCTGATGACTCGATGCCGTGATAACCTGCCCTACGGGCACGAGACTGTTATCTTCTTCAGCAGCTCCAGAGCGGTAGTCATGCCCTCGGTGTTTCTTACGAGTTGGGTCACGGGTTCGTGTTGGTCCGTATGGCCTAGGACATTCGGCCGGGACACGGCTCCCTTGACGGCCTCGATAGTGCCGCCATACACCAGTGACGGCTGGCCGTTGCCATTGCGGTCGGTCCGGCCATCCTTGGATTCCTTTGGAAAGGCGGCATTGAAGTCGCCGGAGACGTTGACCTCGATGAAGTAGCTCCAACGTGAGCCTTCGGGCACGCTCGTGTGGACGATTAAGTGCTCCTTCGGCGTGGCGTAGGTAACTGCATCCGGGGCGGGATGCTCCTTCGTGGGCGGGCCAGCCGTACCGGTCTGCCGATTGTAAAAGCTGAGCCAATACGGCAGAGCGATGGGACGCTGGATCTGTCCACCCCAATCGCAGGCTCCCATGCGACGCGTCACCATAACGGTGCGAATGCTATGGTCGTCCTCGTTCTGAATCCAAATAGCCATTTGCGGCGGATGCTTATAAGTACTCGCTTGGTAAACCTGTTCGTTCAGGTCGATTTGGAAAGCCAGATCCATCCAGGTTTCTTGTCCACCACAGGACCGGCGGGCAACTGATCTGTGACAACTCACGAAGGCGAAGCTCGACAGGAGCAAAAGCGTCAGTTTCAAAGTGTGTCGGCTCATATAGGGTCGGCATGATATGTCATTCCGTGGTTGCAGTCAAAGACCTTTTCGTGTCGTAGCGAAAAAACAACGGAAAAAGCGTTGCAAAACCAGCGTCCGGCGTGTAGCGTATCGCGTTATCCAGGCAAGATGAACCGGATGAACGACTGTAGGCTGTGGACGGAATCATGCGATTTATATTGATTGACAAGGTGGTTGAACTGGAGAGTGGCCGGCGACTCAGGGCGGTCAAGAACGTCTCGCTCGCCGAGGAGTATCTGGCCGATCATTTCCCGACGTTCCCGGTTTTGCCCGGCGTCTTGCTGCTCGAAGGACTGATCGAGTCGGCGTCCTGGCTGGTCCGGCAGACCGAAAATTTCGCCCACAGCATGATATTGCTTGAAGAGGCCCGAAATGTGAAGTATAAGAGCTTTTTGGCGCCCGGGGCACAGATCGAGTATACCGTGGAGGCCAAGCTGATCGAAGAGAACGTCAGCAGTTTTGCGGGCGTCGGCGTCTCGGGGGACCAGCGCATCGTCGAAGCGCGTTTCGGCCTGAGGCACTTCAATCTGGCCGACAACAATGCGGCTATGGCGGCCGTGGATGCCGGGATTATTGATAGTCTGAAAACACGATGGAAACTGTTGAAATAGATTTATGAATTACGATTTTCGATTTATGATTGGCCGTAGCCACGATGTTCAGGCGCCGCGTGCGACGAACAATCGTAAATCATAAATATAAAATCGCAAATCGAAAGGGGTAGAACAGGCATGGCAATAACTCGGGATGAAATCCTACAGAAGGTTCAGGAAGTGCTGGTTGACGCGCTGGGCGTCGATGACGATGAGGTGACGCTTACGGCGACGTTGATGGGAGACCTTGGGGCCGAGAGCATCGACTTTCTGGACATCGTATTCCGGCTGGAGAAGGCGTTCGGAATCAAGATACCGCGCGAAGAGCTGTTCCCCGCCGAGGCTCTCATGAGCGATACTGAGCTCATTCACAACGGCAAACTGACGGACAAGGGACTGGCCGAATTGCGGGAGAGGATGCCCCACACCGATCTGACCGAATTCGAGAAAGACCCCGACATTAACAAAGTGGCGGACCTCTTTACCGTCAACGCGATTGTCAACTACATCGAGAACAAGCTCAACGCGGCTTGACCGCCGCAAGTGCCCGGCCGAAAATGCGTTGGATTTGGATAGACAAATTCATTGAGTTCGAGAGCGGCAAGCGGGCCGTGGCGCTTAAGAACGTCACACTCGCGGAAGAGCATTTGCACGATCATTTTCCCGGCTTCCCCGTCATGCCGGAGTGCCTCATGATCGAAGCCATGGCGCAAACGGCCGGGATCCTCGTGGGCGAGGCGGCCAGGTTCCAGGAGAAGGTCATCCTCGCGAAGATAAAGAAGGCTGTCTTCTTCGATTATGTCAAGCCCGGCGATACCATCCTATTGGAGGCGCACATCGATTCCTTCGCCCCCGAGGCGGCGAGCACGAGCGGCAAGATCACCCGCGCCGATGCGCTAATCGCGGAGATCGACCTGATGTTCAGCCACATCGATCAGAATCTGGCGGGCAAGGAGTTCCCAGCCGAGAACTTCGTCTTTGGCTCGGGCACGTCGGTATTCGAGTCGCTCCTGCGTGACGTGCTTCCGGAGGCCGCAGCTCGTGGCCAAGCCGCCGAATCGGAGCACGTGTGATGAGTTCCGCCCGCGTCGCCATCACCGGTTTTGGAGCTATCAGTCCGCTCGGATTGACCGCCGCCGAGATGTGGGCCGGTCTTTGTGCCGGGCGGGTCGGGATCGACAAAATCACGGCGTTCGATCCGGTGGGCTTTGATTGTCAGTTGGCCGGTCAGGCCCCCGAGTACAACATCCGCGACTACGTGCCGAAATCCCACCGCAAGGCTACCAAGCTCATGTCCAGGGACATCGAGCTGGCGGTCATCGCAGCCCGGGAAGCTTTTATACACGCCGGACTTGTCACAAAGGGCATCGATCCCGAGAACATCAATATCATTCCGGAGTGCACCGCAATCGTTCTGGGGGCCGGTCTGATTAGCTGCGATCTGGTGGAGTTGGCGCCGGCTGTGGCGGCCAGTGTCACCGAGGGCAAGTTCGACATCAAAAAATGGGGTAAAGAGGGTCTTGAGCAGGTGACGCCTCTATGGCTGTTGAAATATCTGCCGAACA
>CAYZAH010000389.1:0-4747 GCA_964475805.1 uncultured Pirellulales bacterium
TCAGAACGGGGCCGTCTTTCGTTATGAGAAGATTCGTATGCTTCAGATCGCCATGCGTGATGTGGTGTTCCCATAGCCTATCGAGGAGCGCAACAACGTTCCCGACAACGGCAAGGTGGCGGCTCGTGTCGATGCTCTTGTCCAGCAGGAAAGAGTTCAGTTTCAGTCCATCGACATATTCAGTGACTACATAAGATTTCCAGATAAGCCATCCCTTGCGACACTCGATGCAGGCTAGGGGGCTTGGTGTCGGAATATCCAGTGCATCGAGGCGATGCGCGTGCAGCCAGGCGCGGCGGGAACGGGACCCTTTCAGCGTATGGCGCAGCGAGTGAATGAAACCCTGGTGATTATATCGCTTGACGACGATGTGGATGCCGTTCCACGTCAGATGTGACACACAGGAGGCAGGGCCATCTTTGATGATTTGACCCGCTGCCATTCGCGCATCAACCTGTGCGATAAACTCGCTCAACTCTCTCTTGGTGCAAAAGCCCCCGTCAAACACGGCAACGTATTGCCGAGTTCTGATTCTGAACTGCTTGCCGCCGGTTCGAGAGTGTTTTTTCATACTGCCTTCGATGCGTTTTTGTTTGCGCATGGTTCTCTGAGACTTCCAGAGATCAGCATCCGAGAACAGCAACCCCAAGTTTGTCGGCGAGCTCAATCGTCTGAGGTTTGTCGAGGATGATTGTCTTTTCGGCTTCGACGACCAGGCACTTACCCCCACTCTTAGCCAGGCTCCTGATCGTCTCCGGTCCCACACAGGGAACGTCAAATCGCATGTCCTGCTGAGGTTTGGACACCTTAATGAGCGTCCAGCCCCCGGATCGGCAGAAACGGCCGGCCCGCTCGATCATCTCCGCGGTACCTTCAATCGCTTCGACGGCGATCACTTCCTTCTCCTTGACCGCAATGGCCTGGCCGATGTCCAGCTCGCCGAGCTTTTTAACAATTCCCCAGCCGAATTCGATGTCCCCCTTGACCGATGGGCGCACGTTCGTTTGCGTCATCAGGCCCGTCGAGGCCAAATGCTCCTTGCAATACATGGTCGAGTTCTCCAGTATGATCCCCCCGGTTGCCAGCTCGTCGGCCACAGCGCACAAAAGTGTGTCCGTGAGTCTGGTCTTGTTTCGCAAACGCCAGTAGTAGATCCGGAACGCCCGCCAATCGGGCAGATAACGCAGGATTCGCCACGGTGTGAAAAGGCGGCCTTTGGCAACGCGCCCGACCATAATCGTCCGTGTAACGCCATGCCGCCTGAGCCTGCGTATCCACCCCCCCGGCCGGGCGACTGCCACGCGATAGAATACGTCCACTTCATCGGCAAGGCTCTTCTGAGCCGTTTCGCTCAGCCCGAGGCAGATAACCTTCAGCCCGGCCCGTTTGGCCCCGCCGGCCACCAGGAATGGAAGCCGTCCCTCTCCAGCGATCAACCCCAACACGCCCGGCGACTCACATTTGATGTCTCGCATTTGCTTCAAGAGAAAATCCTGCTCGAAAACCGGCGGCACCACTGAAGGCACGTCTTCAATACCTGTCGTCTGAGATATGCCGATTGACCATAGGTCACGATTCACGCGGCCCGTGGCAGCCTATATATCGGTATCGGGTTCTTCGTCGGCTGGCTCGTCCAGGGCCGTCTCGACCGACGAGATGATCTGTTTCATTTTGTTCTGCAGGTCCCGAATACTCTGACGCATATCAGGCAGGTATTGAATCATGCTATAGGCCCGCCGGGCCAGATTCGCATCGACGGCGGGGGCGCCCAGCACGACCTTGTTGTCCGGGATACTGTTGATGACGCCGGCTTGTGCGCCAATGGTCACGTTGTTGCCGATTGTGATGTGACCGACGATACCGACCTGTCCGCCGACCGTGCAATGGTGACCGATGTTCGTCGAGCCGGCTACGCCAACTTGGGCGACCAACAGGCAGTGCGCACCGATTCTGGTGCCGTGGCCGATAGCCACCAAGTCGCCCAGTTTGCTTCCCTGGCCGATGACCGTGTCGCTGAGTGTACCTCGCTCGATACCGCAGCAAGCACCGATTTCCACGTCGTCTTCAATGATGACCACACCGGTTTGAGGTATTTTGTGATGGACGCCCTTGTGGGTGGCATAGCCAAAACCATCTTCTCCGATGGTCGAATTCGCATTGATAATGACATGATTGCCTATTTTGCAGCCGTCATAAATAGTGACATTGGGATAGATGATACTGTCGTTTCCGATCTGGACGTCTCGGCCGATAAACGCTCCGGGGTAGATGACACAACCGTCTTTGATTCTGGCCCTGTCCGAGATGGTCACGAAATCGAAGATATGGCAATCCGCGCCGATCTTGGCCGTATCGGAAATCGAAGCTCGAGGGCTTACTCCCACTTTGTCATGCTTCCGATGGCCGTGGAGCAGAACCATGATTTGCATGAAGGCATAGTAAGGATCTTCGGCCACCAGCAGGGGGACGGCGGCTGAGGCGGTCTCAGTGCCCACGATGACGGCGCTGGCTTTCGTAGTCCGCAGTTGTTTTTCATATTTGCGGTTGCTCAGGAAACTGATCTGGCCCTCGTCCGCGCGTCCGAGCGTTGAAGCGGCTCGAATCACAATGTTCGGATCGCCGCAAACGCGCCCACCAACGTAGTCAGCCAGCTCACCCAGCGTTTTTTCTTGCATTCAAATGTCCCTGTACAAAGCCTGCCGCAACTTTTCCTGTCCCTTTTAAGGAACCATCCGTCAACACGCCAATGGGGCTATTATAGTGGCAACTCGCGCGCGGTCAACATCTCGATCATTTCGGGCAAAGGATGGACGCCCATGAGGTTGCCGCCGGACGTTGATTTGCCTTTGTCCGTAGTGAGGTTGAGTAAAAGACCCTGATTGCTCCAAAGTCTTAGTTCATCAAGACTTGTGTGATCTTCTTCTGCAAGCACGTCGAGGGTTTCTGCGTGAAAGCCTCGCTACTGCTCGAAAAAACCGTGACCGCCGGTCCGAGGGGCTTGTAGACGGCCGGATTCGTTGGACCGAAAACGGCCAGAGTTGTGATCCCCAGCGCGGCCGCGAGATGGGTGATTCCGCTGTCGTTGCCGATGAATCCGTCCGCAAAGCTCAGGACCGCAAGGACTTGCGCCAAGGACAAGTCCCTAAGGATCTTCGCGACGCCGCCGATTGTATCCGCAATCGTGGTATCGCCGAATCGATCCAGTTCGGCAGGCCCTAACAAGAATAGAACCTCGATGCCTTTCGAGACGAGCGTTTCAGCGATAGCCAGGAAGTTATCCAAGCACCAGCACTTGCCCGATCCGCCGCTGCCGGGCTGAATGACGATGAGCCTGCTGTCGAGGTCGATCCCCGTTTCCCTGAGCATATCTCTGCCGGCGTCCATATCAGCTTCCGTGGCTCTAATAAAAGGTCCGCCAGTCTGGGCTGAACGGGCCGGTACGGATAGGCCGCTCTGGTTGAGAAACTGCTCAATGTAGAAGTCCACCAAGTGCTCGCAGTGATCTTTGGGCGGCTTCATGGAGAGCGTGATAACCTCCGCGCTGTGGCTGCAATTGGCGGTGTAAATCAGGTTTTGTTCGAAGTTGCTGTCCGGCTCGCCCAGGAACGTGGTGATCCAGGTGTAGTCGGAAAAGGCGCTAATCAGGGCGTCCCTATCGCCCAACTCGAACGTATCTTTTGCTGCATACAACCGATGCAAATCCAAGGAATCGATAGAATGGACGCCGTCGATGCATGACCGGCCCGGTAGAAAGCCCACATATTCGGTATGGGCGAGCAGGTCAATGCCGCCTAATTGGAGTGTTTCTTTCATGAACGACGCCAGGGGCAGGGTCAGAACACAGTCGCCAATCGCCCCAGGCTGCACAATCAAACCGCGTTGCATCTTTTTCGCCGCCTCTGCTCCCTTTTCTCGCAGTATGTCCAAGATGTTATCGTGTGTTTGCATACTTGGCCGCCGACTCTTACGTTCAGTATATGCTAACATTCCGCGAGCACCTTGTCAATCCATCCGCCGCCTATTACTCTGCTCGGGCCCGCCTGTTCGACGTAAAAGACGGCTAACTGGCCGGGCGTTATCGCCGATACGGGCTCATCGAACTCGACGGTAGCACTGTTTTCCTGTCGAACGACGGTGGCCGCGGCGCCTGTGCCATTGTAGCGTATCTTGACCTTTGCTTGGAAAGATGAGTTCGGCTCTTCGACGAGCCAGTTCGTCCCCACCGCGCGAAGCTTCCTGTGCATCACCTCATCTTTCGGACCCAGCGTAACCGTGTTGCTTGGGGCATCGATCTTCGTGACGTAGTAGGGCGTGCCCATCGCGACGCGCAGACCCCGGCGTTGACCGATCGTATACCGGTGTACCCCGTTGTGCTCGCCCAAAACCTTACCAGTGCTATCGACGATATTGCCTTTGCGAACAAGCTCCGGGCATCGCTGCTCCAAAAGGGCGACGTAGTCGTCATCCGGAATGAAGCAAATCTCTTGCGATTCCTCCTGATGCTCGGTACCCAAGCCGAATTCCGCCGCCATCTGGCGCGTCTGGTCTTTCGAATAGTCACCCATTGGCAGAATGATGTTAGCCAGCACGTTCTTGTCCATCATAGCGAGGACATAGGACTGGTCCTTAGCCGTGTTTGCCGCTTCGTACAGACCAACGCTGTTCTCATGTCTGAGAATCCTCGCATAATGACCCGTAGCGAGAAACTGCGCCCCTTTGCTTCGTGCGAAGTCCCAAACCTTGCCAA